>JAMIQN010000106.1:0-2533 GCA_035914595.1 Chitinophagaceae bacterium
TTTCTGCATAACCATCCGGAACGAACAGAGGATCATAGCCAAAGCCATTGCTACCCACAGGGCTTTCAAGAATAGTGCCCTCGCATTTTCCTTCAAAAAATTGAACGCCCTGAGCGCTGATGAAGCACAAGATGGCCAGATAATGTGCCTTTCTGTTAGCAATTCCCTGCAGCGAATCAATCAATTTTTTGTTGTTGCGAACATCGTTTGAAGGCTCGCCGGCAAAGCGGGCACTATACACGCCAGGCCCACCATTCAGGGCATCTACGCAAATGCCGCTATCGTCCGAAAGGGTAGGCAGGCCGCAGAAATCGAAGATGGTTTTGGCCTTTACAAAAGCATTCTCGCGAAAGGTGTCGAAGGGCTCGGGGATAGGCTTGGTGTAGCCGAGGTCGGCGAGTGAAAGTGCTTCTACACCGGCGGGTAAGAGGTGGCGAAGCTCAACGAGTTTATGGCTGTTATTGGAAGCGAGAACGAGTTTCATGAATGGTAAAATGCGGGTGTATTTCGGCGCAACGCGGCCAAAGTTATTTCCGCAGGCATCGGTCATTTCAGAATGAATCTCCAATAAAACTTACAGGCCTGAATTCTTTTTTAGAATGCACATTGACTGTGGGTAAAGCTGTGGAAACTGACATTGCAGGCAGTTAGGAGCTCCTATTGAAACAAGTCAGACCGTATTGTGGATATCTGAATTACCGGCTGTCTGAAGATGTGCAATTCAGCTTTCAAAAGGTGGTAAAGGCGGTGGATTACCGTGCTGGCAAACCCCGACGGGCCGCTGCACCGGCCCGCCCTGCAAACCTGCTTCCCCTAATTTGCGGCCCTCAAGAAAATGATTCAACAAAGAGAAGTGGAAGCGCAGCACGCCTACACCGAGGAAAGTATCCGGTCGCTTGACTGGCGCGAACATATCCGCCTCCGCCCGGGCATGTATATCGGCAAACTGGGCGATGGCAGTGCTGCCGACGATGGGATTTACATCCTCCTCAAAGAAGTTATTGACAACTCGATTGACGAGTTCACGATGGGCTTTGGCAAGCGCATTGATGTATTCATTAAAGACGGTACGGTGAGCGTGCGCGACTATGGCCGGGGCATCCCGCTGGGCAAGGTGGTGGATGTGGTGAGCAAAATCAATACGGGCGCCAAGTATGACAGCAAGGCTTTTCAAAAAAGTGTGGGCCTGAATGGGGTCGGTACCAAAGCCGTCAATGCACTCAGCCGGCAGTTCAAAGTGGAGGCCTTTCGTGAAGGCAAAGCCAAGTGTGCCGAATTTGAGCGAGGCGTGCTGGTGAAGGACCATCGCATTGCCAACACCACCGAACAGGATGGCACGCTTACCGAGTTTAGCCCCGACGATACTGTCTTCCGCAATTATCGCTTTGCGAGTGAGTTTGTAGAAACCCAGATTTGGAATTATTGCTTCCTCAATTCGGGCCTCACGATTCATTACAACGGCCGGAATTTTCTTTCAAAAAATGGCCTGCTCGATCTACTGACCCGTAAGACCAATGCTGAGACCATTCGATATCCCATCATCCACCTGAAGGGTGAGGACATAGAGGTGGCGATGACGCATACCGGCGACTATGGCGAAGACCTTTACTCCTTCGTCAATGGCCAGCACACTACGCAGGGAGGCACACACCAGGGCGCCTTTCGCGAGGCCGTCGTGAAGGTGGTGCGCGACTTTTTCAAGAAGGATTATGATGCGGCTGACATCCGCCAGAGCATTTGCGCGGCGCTGGCTGTGCGCGTACAGGAGCCGGTGTTTGAAAGCCAGACCAAAACCAAGCTCGGCTCACAGTATGTGTGGGAAGGCGGTCCCAGCATGAAGAGTTTTGTACTCGATTTTCTGGCTCGTGAGCTGGATAATTTCCTTCATAAAAACCCGGCAGTTGCTGAGGCGCTCAAAAAGCGGATTGAGCAAAGCGAGCGCGAACGGAAAGAGCTTTCCGGCATCCGCAAGCTGGCGAATGAGCGCGCGAAGAAGGCTAATCTTCATAATAAGAAACTGCGCGACTGCCGCATCCATTTTGACGACACACCACCGGCAAAAGGCAAAGAAGATTTTGTAGAAAAACAGCAGGAGAGCACCATCTTCATCACGGAGGGTGACTCTGCCTCAGGTTCCATCACGAAGAGCCGGAACGTAGAAACGCAGGCCGTTTTTTCGCTGCGCGGGAAGCCGCTTAATTGTTTTGGCCTGACGAAAAAAGTCGTGTATGAAAACGAGGAATTCAACCTGCTGCAACATGCGCTGAACATCGAAGAAGGCCTGGAGGGCTTGCGGTACAAAAACATCGTCAT
This sequence comes from Chitinophagaceae bacterium, assembly GCA_035914595.1. Lineage (GTDB taxonomy): Bacteria > Bacteroidota > Bacteroidia > Chitinophagales > Chitinophagaceae > UBA1952. The sequence continues at coordinate 2,314 of JAMIQN010000106.1, forward strand.
TGCTACCGATGCAGACGTGGATGGCATGCACATCCGCCTCCTCATCATGACCTTTTTCCTACAGTTTTTCCCGGACCTCGTCCGCAATAATCACGTGTTCATACTGGAGACGCCACTGTTCCGTGTGCGCAACAAGCAGAAGACGATCTACTGCTACAGCGATGAAGAGCGCCAACGGGCGATTGTTGAGCTCGGTGGCAAGCCTGAGATCACGCGCTTC
>JAMIQN010000107.1:0-7006 GCA_035914595.1 Chitinophagaceae bacterium
GGTAGTAGGCGCCGGTGCCGTCGGCGCAACCTGTGCAGACAACATCGCACGCAAGGAACTGGCTGAAGAACTCGTGCTGGTGGACATCAAAGAAGGCTTTGCAGAAGGGAAGGCCCTCGACATCATGCAAACCTCATCCCTGCTGGGCTTTGACACCCGCGTCATCGGCAGCACCAATGACTACAGCAAGACGGCAGGCTCCAGCGTGTGCGTGATCACCTCCGGCATTCCCCGCAAGCCCGGCATGACCCGCGAAGAACTGATCGGTACCAACGCGAAGATTGTAGAAGGTGTGGCTACAAACCTGCTCAAACATTCTCCGGATGCCATCATCATCGTGATCTCCAACCCCATGGACACGATGGCTTACCTCACGCTCAAGGCTACCGGCCTTCCCAAGAACCGAGTGATTGGTATGGGCGGCATGCTGGATAGCGCCCGCTTCAAGACTTACCTCCAAATGGGCCTCAACTGCTCGCAGCATGACCTTCATGCTACCGTCATTGGCGGCCACGGCGACACGACCATGATTCCCCTTACCCGCCTCGCTTCTCTGAATGGCGCGCCGGTTTCTGATTTCCTTTCTGCCGATCAACTAAAGCAGATTGCTGCCGACACGATGGTGGGTGGTGCTACACTCACCAAGCTGCTGGGCACTTCTGCATGGTATGCACCGGGTGCTGCCGGAGCGGCATTGGTGGAAGCCATTGTGCGCAATGAGCGCAAGGTGCTGCCCTGCTGCGTGTACCTCGATGGCGAATACGGCCAGAGCGACATCTGCATGGGCGTACCCGTAGTAGTTGGGAAGAACGGCTGGGAGCGCATCATTGACCTGAAGCTGAACGAAGAAGAGCAGGCAGCCTTCAATAAGAGCGCGGACGCAGTGCGCAAAATGAACGGCGTGCTGACTGAGGCTATGGCATAGTTGCGAAGTCAACGATTCAAATGATAAGAGGCTGTCTCTACACGGAGACAGCCTCTTTTTTGGGCTCCTGTTGCAGGCCTGCAATGGCAGGCTTTATAATTGAAATGATTATTCGCCGGAAAGAAGAACACTCCAGGCCTTGCCGACATCCCCTGCTTCGATCAGCTCTTTTGCGTAACCGTGCAATTCGCGCAGGCGTTGCTTTTCATCGTTGTTGAACGTCCTTAGAATCTGCCGCAGGCGGTCGTCGTAAAAAGGCTCGGAAACCACGGGAAGGGTGGCACTGTTGCCCAAAACACCCAGGTTGTTTCCCGTCAAAACAGGGCTCTGGCGAATGCTATCGGGCAGGGCATCTATGCCAATACCGAGCTGGGTATTGGGCTTGGGCACCTTGAACACAGCGCTGCCCGAGGCACGGCAATAATAGTCACCACCCATGCGTGCTACCAGGTCAATCTTATGCGGGTCAATGGCGCCGGCTTCATTGAGTACCGCTTCATTCAGGTGCATGCACAGCAGCTCACAAATGATCAGGTTGGCAGCGCCTCCTTCGGTGCCCGTTTCGATGACCTGCTGCACGCGGCATTCAAGCTGGGCCGGGCTTTCCGCCACACGAAAGGGTTTTACGAATTCGGATGGTAATGCAGTGAAGCCTGCTTTTTCAAATTCGTTGACACCGGCAGGGTATTCACAGGAAGCCAGGCTGGCCTGCTGCACCATGTCGTAGCTCACCACATTAATGACCACCTCCTTGGTGGCAAGCACGTTTTGCAGGGTATGCTTGGTGGTGTTGTCGCGGACGCGTCTTGCGGGCGAAAAAATTAGCGTCGGTGGGTTGGAGCCAAAGGCATTGAAAAAAGAAAAGGGAGACAGATTGGGGCGCCCTTCAGCGTCTATGGTAGAGGCAAAGCAAATAGGGCGTGGAGAAACTGCACCAAGCATGTATGCATGGAGCTGTGCCGTCTTCAATTCGCCTGGGATGATTTTCAACATGGGCGGCAAAAATACCGTGTGAAAGAAGGTCGGGCGCGGCCATTTTCAAGCCTTTCGCTTCAGGGCAAAGGGCTGTATCTTGACTTGCAGAAACGAACGCCAAACACCGCGGGCCTCATGTGGATAGACAAAGAAGTAACGGCATTGCTCCGCCTCCTGGACGACCCCGACGGCGATGTGTATGAAACGGTGGCCGGCCGCATCATGAATTATGGACCAGCCATCATCCCCAACCTCGAAGAGCTATGGGAACATACGGCCGATGAGGCAGTGCAGTCAAGGATTGAGATGCTCATTCACCGGGTGCAGTTGGAAGACTTGCAGGGTGAGTTTCATCACTGGGCCTGCGAGAAAAGTCCCAGCCTGCTGCGCGGCACCATGCTCGTTGCCCGCTATCAATATCCGCAACTGAATGCAGCAGCCATACTAAGTCAGGTGGATGCTATTCGACGCAACATTTGGCTGGAGCTGAATAACTATCTCACCCCGCTGGAGCAGATCAATATTTTCAACAGCATCCTCTACAGCTATTACTATTTGCAGGGCCACGAACTGAGCGAGCGTGAGCCAAAGCATTTTTTCCTGAATCAGGTGCTGGATAGCAAGCAGGGCAATGGCTATTCAATCGGCGCGCTCTACCTCGTGCTTTGCGAGTTGCTGGATGTGCCTGTCTTTGCCGTGGATATTCCGCGACAACTGGTGCTGGCCTACATTGATGCCTGGCATCCTTTCCTTAACCCGGAGCGCTCACAGACGGCTGGCCAGATCACTTTTTTCCTGGACCCCATGAATGCCGTCATTTATTCCCGAAACGATGTAGATGCCTATCTCAACAAGATTGGTGCGCGGGATAAGGCCCAATATTTCGCACCGCTGGACAACCGGCGCATCATCTACAAGATGCTGGAAGAACTGGCCCTTTGCTACCGCTATCGGCGCGAAGATGAAAAGGCAGATGAAATCCAGATGCTCATGCGGGTGCTGGTAATTGACCCGCGCCGTGGCAGTGCGGATGGGAAAGACGCCGACCGCTGATTAGCTATTTACTCGTTTCTAAGTGGAAGCAGGTGCATAGTTGCCCTGCCTTGCCATTCCCAGGTTGAGCATAAACACACCGGTCAGCATAACGATAGCTGAAACGAACAGGCTTTCATTGATGAAAGGAACCGTGAGATAATCCAATGCCATCACACCCTGCACGAAGAGAAGCAGCTCCTGAAGAACGATGCCTGCAATGAAGGTGACGATGCCTGCTTTCCGAAATCCACCCGGTGCAACTATGTCCAGGTGCTTGAGGTAGGCGATCAGAAAAAGAGTAATCAGGCCCAGCAAAACGAGGTGTAAGTAGCCGATGACGATGGGCCGGAAACCGAAGGCCAGCTTGGCTAATCCGGGATGGAGGGAACCTGCCTGCAGGATGAATTTGATGGTGCCGGAAACCGCTGCGAAAATCATCAGGACCCGAATGGTGGGGCGCAATGAATGGAGCAGAACAATGCGGCCTTTTCGAGCAGCGACCAACACAAGCAGCCAGCCCAGAGTTTGCGCCAGCGTTGCAATCACCGTAAGCGAGTAGGCGCCGATGGGAAGATGAGCCCAAAGAATCGAAAGCATGTAAGCCGGGCCACAGGCAAGTGCTATCAGCCAAAAAATGAGCTGCTCGCGTCGTGTGCAGGACAGGTTGCGGCTAAACAGTAATCCGACTCCGGCGAAGAAGAACCAACCGTTGTACTGGAAATGCAGATAGAAGTAGATGGAGCCTAAATACCAATGCTGGTGGTCAATGCCATTTGCCGTCATATAGGCGAGGAAGAAGGGGCCGGCTGAGGAAATGACATTCCAGATCAAAGCGGCCTTGAACCAGAGATGCGAGATATGCCGGTTGGGCAGGTGATTCAGGTCGCGCCAGAAGACGACAGTAAAAGAGTAGGCGGCAAAAACAGTCAGCGTGGAAAAGGCGATTGATGCGATGCCATATCCACTAAATGAAAAACTGAACAGCATGCCCCAGGCTGCAATCAGATTGAACCAAAGCAGACCATTGTATTTGCGCAGGCGAACCGTAGGATCGGCTACGGCCAGGTACCGCACCATGAGGGTCATCAGGATTTGGCTCAACCAGCCCGCGAATGCAAAGTGGGAGTGTGCATTCAGCACATTTTTCTGAGGCAGCCAGGGTAGGGCGAACGCAATTTTGTAGCGCATGGTGGTACCCAGAATCACTACGACAAGCAGATTGAGCAGGCAGATGCGTACCCATTTTTTCACTAACAGGGAATGGTCTTGTATCTCGGTCATAAGCGTATGGAAGCTGCACGATGGTTGGAGGCGGAAGGGCGCAGGTGCCGGAGGCTATATCCAGGCCAAACGCAAAAAGGGTAAAGAAAATACCTGCTGTTGAAACCTGACTCCGGTGGAGCGCACGCCGGGGCTCAAGGCCATGCGTAATTGGGGCGCAATTTCAATGCACCGGCGTCTGTTTTTTTGAGAGAGATTCCAGTTTTGGTTATGACTTTCGTCATTAATCGTAGTATGTTAGAGGCATTGTTTTGTCATTCCAAAACCACAAGTAGCAAATGAAAAAGCGACTCCTATTCCTAGCAATGCTTGGTGCCGTAACTCTTTACTCCTGCGGCGGCGGCCAAAAGACTGCTGAGCAAACGGCAGCCGATACCCAGGCCTCTGCGGATGCAAACAAGACTGAAAATCCTTCCTACGACCCCAACCGTGGGGAAGGCAAATTCACCCATGTGGACATCGGCCCCCTGGATGCAACAATGGCCGCCAGCGGTGAGAAAGTGTATGAAGTGAAATGCGCTTCCTGCCACAAACTGACAGATGAAAAGCTCGTTGGTCCGGGTTGGAAAGGCGTGACCACACGTCACAAGCCGGAGTGGATCATGAACTTCGTAACGAACACAGACGCCATGCTGGATAAGGATCCCAAGGCACAGGCTATGCTCGAGATTTGCTTAGTGCGCATGCCGAACCAGAATCTGTCGGACCAAGAGGCCCGCGACCTGCTGGAGTTTATGCGCAAGAATGACGGGGCGAAATAAGTCAGGCCCTGCTATAAGCGAGAAAAAGACGCGCTCCGGCGCGCCTTTTTTTTCGGGCAGTTGCACCGGTGACGAATATCATTACAAGCCCTTACCACAGGCAGTTTCCAACGATTTCCGCTGCACCAATTTGCATCCGTATCAGAGAGCAATGAAAGGCCTGATTTAAGCAGTTCTTACAACCATTTCTCCATTCACGAATTCACCCCAAACCAACCATATGGGCATCCATATCAAACATGCGCTGACTGTGGTCGCCGGCCTAGGGCTGGCCGCATCGGTCACCGGTTGCAAACCGAAAACTGCAGGCACTGCCGCTGCCTCTGACGCGGCTTCTAAAGTGTACGTAGCTCCCGGCAAGTATGACGAGTTCTACAATTTTGCTTCCGGAGGCTTCAGCGGTCAGATGGCCGTTTATGGCCTGCCGTCCGGGCGTCTGCTGCGCGTAATCCCCGTCTTCTCCGTGGACCCGGAAAAAGGATGGGGCTACAGCGAAGAGACGAAGCCCATGCTGAACACCTCCCACGGTTTCGTTCCCTGGGACGACCTGCACCACCCCAACATGTCACAAACTGACGGTGAAGTGGATGGCCGCTGGATTTTTGCGAACGGAAACAACACCCCTCGTATCGCACGAATTGACCTCAAGACCTTCCGCACTGCAGAGATTATCGAAATCCCCAACAGCGCCGGCAACCACTCTTCCGCCTTCGTGACGCCAAACACGGAGTATGTTGTAGCAGGCACGCGCTTTTCGGTTCCGCTGGACAATGAAAATGGCGATGTACCTATCTCTACCTATAAGCAGAATTTTAAAGGCACGATCTCATTCCTGAGTGTAGATAAGAATGAAGGCACCATGAAGATTGCCTTCCAAATTCGCACTCCGGGTGTGGACTATGACCTGGCTCACGCCGGCAAAGGCCCCAGCGATGGCTGGTTTTTCTTCTCTACCTACAACACCGAAAAAGCCAACACGCTCTTAGAGGTGAATGCATCGCAGCGCGATAAGGACTTCATCATGGCCATCAACTGGAAGCTGGCCGAGCAGTATCTGAAGGAAGGCAAGGGCTTTAAGGAAACGGTGAAGTATGCCCACAACACCTACGATGAAACCACGCACACCGCGACTTCTAAAATGGAGACAGAAGTGACCGTACTGGATGGCAACAAGCTCCCCGGCCTTCTCTACTTCATTCCCTGTCCGAAAAGCCCGCATGGCTGCGACGTAGATCCGACCGGGCAGTACATCGTAGGCAGCGGTAAGCTGGCTGCATTGGTGCCGGTATTCTCCTTCCAGAAAATTCAGGATGCCATCAAGAACAAAACCTTCGAAGGCGAGTATGACGGCATTCCTGTGATCAAGTACGAAGCAGCCCTGCATGGTGAAGTGAAGAAGCCCGGCCTCGGCCCCTTGCACACCGAGTTTGATGAGCGTGGTAATGCCTACACGTCCATGTTCGTTTCTTCAGAAATCGTGAAGTGGCGCCTGAGCGACCTCAAGATTCTGGACCGCGTTCCAACCTACTATTCCATTGGTCACCTGCATATCCCCGGCGGCGACTCCCGCAAGCCGATTGGCAAGTACATGATCGCCTACAACAAGATTACCAAAGACCGCTATCTGCCCACCGGCCCCGAGCTTTCACAAAGTGCACAGCTCTTCGACATCAGCGGCGATAAGATGCAGCTCCTACTCGATTATCCCACCATTGGCGAACCACACTATGCACAATCCATTCTGGCAAGCAAAATCTCCGGAAACTCTGTCAAATTCTTTAAGATTGATGACAGCAAGCACCCCTACAAGTCTGCCGGAGAAGGTGCAACCAAGGTGGTTCGTGAGGGTAATAAGGTGCATGTCTATGCGACTGCAATCCGCTCACACTTTGCTCCCGACAACATCGAGGGAATCAAGATGGGCGACGAAGTCTATTTCCACGTGACGAACCTGGAGCAGGACTGGGATATTCCACACGGCTTCGCCATCAAGGGCAGTAACAACGCCGAACTGCTCATCATGCCCGGC
>JAMIQN010000108.1:0-3599 GCA_035914595.1 Chitinophagaceae bacterium
AAAGTCCAGTTCATCATATTCCTGCTCGGCGGCAAACATGAAGATGAGGCCCACGTTGGCGCCGGCTGAAAACTTGTCGGAGCCGTTGGCAATGACGAGGCCTTTGAATTGAGCTTCGGCCAGGGCCACGCTCTTCATGACGCCTTCCAGCACTTCGCCGCCAATGCTGTTCATCTTAGTGTTCCAGCTCAGCGCTACGACGCCATCTCCAATATCCACGAGGCGGCAGGCGCTGTTTTTCCAGACGGTTTGTTCGGCCAGGTTTTCGAGCAGAATAAACTTCTGTGCGGAAGGGATGGGCTTGTAGCTGCGGCTGGCGAGGTCGTAGAAAAGGCGCCGGCCCTGCTCGGTTTTGTAAAAGCCGGTATGGCCTGCATCCAGCATTTGCTGCACCCAGTCTGCGGCGGGTATGCCGGCGGTGTTCATGGCGTCCAGCACTGCTTTCACGCCGATGGCATCCCAGCTTTCGAAGGCGCCAATCTCCCAGCCGAAGCCGGCTTTGAGGGCTTCGTCAATGCGGTATAGCTCGTCCGATATTTCAGGAATGCGGTGAGAGACATAGGCAAAGAGCAGGTGATGAAAGAGGCGGTAGAAATCACCGGCCTTGTCTTTGGCGGCATAGAGCAGGCGCAGGCGGGCAGCCAGGTCGTCCACGGATTTGGCTGCATCGAGGGTGGCAAAGCGGGGCTTTTGGCGGGGGGCATATTCCAGGCTGCTCAGGTTAAGCGTGAGGATGTCGCCCTTCTTCAGGCCGGCAGCAGCGGCGCTTTTTTCATCGCGCAGTTTGCGGAAGAAGCCGCCGCCGGTTTTGTCGCCGAGCAGTTTGGCATCCACCATTTTTTCCAGAAAAGGCGGTAGGTGGAAGATGTCGCGGGCCTCATCGTTGGGTACGGCTTCGTAGAGGTTGCGGGCCACATGCACGAGGGTATCCAGCCCAACGACATCGGCGGTGCGGAAGGTGGCGCTCTTGGGCCTGCCCATCACGGGGCCGCTGAGGGCATCTATTTCGTCCACGCTGAGGCCCAGCTCCTGCATGGCTTTGAAGACGGCCATGAAACCGAAGACGCCGACGCGGTTGGCAATGAAGGCGGGCGTGTCTTTCGCCTGAACAGTCGTTTTGCCCAGGAAGCGGTCGCCGTAGTCCATGAGGAAATTCACGACCTCTGCTGCGGTGTGCATAGTGGGAATGACCTCAAGCAGGCGCAGATAGCGGGGCGGATTGAAGAAGTGGGTGCCGCAGAAGTGAGCTTTGAAATCGTCGCTGCGGCCTTCGGCAATCAGGTGGATGGGGATGCCGGAAGTATTGCTGGTAACGAGGGTGCCGGGCTTGCGAAACTGCTCTACACGTTCAAAAACACTCTGTTTGATTTTCAGATTCTCGACTACCACCTCAATGATCCAGTCGGCATCGGCGATGCGGGGCAGGTCATCGTCGAAGTTGCCGGTTTGGATATGGCGGGCATCGTTGGGATGAAAGAGGGCGGCAGGTTTGCTTTTGAGGGTGGCGGCCAGGGCGGCGTTGACGATGCGGTTGCGGACGGGCTTGCTTTCGAGGCTGAGGCCCTTCGCTGTTTCGGCCTCATTCAGTTCTTTGGGGGCTATGTCCAGCAGCAGCACCTGCACGCCGATGCCGGCAAAAAGGGAGGCAATGCGTGAGCCCATAACACCGGAACCCAGAACGGCTACGGTACGGATATGACGATTCATCAGAGGAGCGGATTTAGCGTCTCACAATTTAAGCGGAATGAAGGAAGGGGAAGGGTGGGCATCATGAAAAGAGCTGCACCGTATTGCTAAAAAGTCGGGCCGCAATCCGGCATGTAATGCCTACGATTTAGACCTTGGGATTGGGGAGGTGTTCATCTGCAGGGGCCATTCACCCAACCCTTTGCCGGATTAGGCCGTCTTAGGGCAGAGAGAGATGCTGAGTGCAAACAACTTACTCTGCAAAAATGCACCCACACTACACGATTCATTTTCCTCATTTCGTCAGGTTTCTTCTTCGTATTCTCCCAACTTCGATAGTACCAACAGGCTTCAATTCTTTCATTTTTTCACCCTTCCTCCATTCATAATTGCCTTGAAAAACAGCATTCTATTCCACGGCTCCGTCTCCACGTCCACTTATAAGTTCACCGTTAAATAGCCTTAACCATGAGAACAATACTTCTTTTCGTGGCATTTGGCCTCTTTAGTGTAAGTGTATTTATAGCAACGGATGCTCACGCACAGTTGAAACCGATGTATCAATACACCCGTTATGATAACAGTGGGAAGCCACAAGCTGGTGTGGATTTCCATAGCCCTGGTACCCATCGTCATCAGTGGTTCTATCGTCCATCCGACTTACCCGGCCTTCCTGCGGGACCGTTACAATCGGTGTATTTTCGGATTGGAATTTCGGATATTAGATATACCACCATTACTTGGGATAGCATGTGGGTGAAGATGGGCTATACGCAAGATTCAACATACCGAGATACAGTAGTTCATGGGACTACTGGACACTATTTGTTCAAAACAGGTCTGACCACTGTCTTTTTTCAGCCTAAGGTTACCTTCTCTTATGACTCTGCAACTGCCGTCGGCACCTGGTTTCGTTTTCCGATAGATGGCTTTAGCTATAATCGCAACGCGAATCTGGTGGTGGAGCTAAGTCGTACGGCCATGGGTATCAATTATGGATTCGACTGGATGATAAATAAACATTGCCGCGGTTGCGCTATTTTGGGAGGAGTCTTAGATAAGCCTTATACGGACAATCGCCCAACCGGTGGTCAACTTGACATCGGCTTCAATGATTCCACCAGTTCAGTATGGGAGCTTAGCAGCCTGAAAGGCTTTTACGCCTATCCCAATCCCAGCCAGGGTCTGTTCACCGTAGGCTTCGAGCCTTTTGGTGGTAATGCATCCTCGGTGTTGGTCTCGGTAAGTGATATGGCAGGCAGGCAGGTATGGCAGCGCAGCTATCAGGATGTACGTGCCGACCTGTTCACCGCCAATGTGGATTTGCGCAGCCGGCCCAAAGGCATCTACCTGTTGCGGGTGCAGGCCGGTGAGGCGCAGGCACTGCAAAGAGTGGTGGTGGAGTAAATCCCGCAGCACTTCGCCTCATGCACGCAGGCCGCCTCCACAACCGGGGCGGCCTGTTTTTGTGTGTATTTATGTCCGGGAAGGAAGAATACATTGGAATGCCTTTCAAAAACCGCATCCCCATTCTGCTCACGCCATATTGTGAAACACGCGCTGCACGTCGTCGTCTTCTTCCAGCTTGGCGATGAGTTTTTCCACATCCTCTGCCTGTGCATCATTGACGGCCACCGGATTCTCTGCAATCCATTCAATCTCAGAAGATATCACTTCCAGGCCGCGCTCTTCAAGGGCTTTTTGCATGTTGCCAAACTCATTGAAGCCCGCCCGTACAATCACGTGACCTTCACTGTCTTCGCCCAGTTCTTCGAGGCCGTGGTCTATCAGCTCCAGTTCCAGCTCTTCCTGGTTGATGCCTTCCGGCTTAATCTTAAAAACGCCGAGATGGCGGAACAGAAAACCTACCGAACCACTGTTGCCTAAGTTGCCGCCACCCTTATTGAAGATGG
>JAMIQN010000109.1:0-20512 GCA_035914595.1 Chitinophagaceae bacterium
CCCTATTGTCTATTTCTCCAACAGATGGAACCGATGAATGAGCCGATGGGCCGCAGGGGCCAGTACGATACCAATATTCGTAATGAACACTACCCCACTGAATAGCGCATAACAGGAGGAAAATATCTTCCCACCCACACTCTTTATTTCTACAACAGGCCCCATCCCGCTCAGGATCATAGACGCATTATGCAGGGCATCAATCCATTGCATTTCACCTAAGTAGTGATAACCCAGGGTGCCAATCGCGAGGCATATCGCCAAGACGATACCGGCAAGGGAAATGCTACGGGCCATCCGACCCAGAAACACCTTGCGCGAGGCAAGGGGCTGGGTCTTTTTTTCCAGATGTGGAAACACAGAATTGATATTGAAGTCACCAAAAATAGTAGTTGGCTTCCATCTCCATACTTGAATTCTGTCATTGAGGGCCCCTCTCAGTTTAACCCCACTTTATGCACCTTTCTAAAAGGATTCATAGCCCTACGATGAGGGAAAGATGTGTCATTAATACCGAATGGGGCCGGGCTACCCTATGATTTTATACCATTGCAGCACACCTGCGCTGTCAGTTTTTGACAATCCAATAATCATCAAGGCCATGATGGTCATAGGTATTGCCGTCTGTTAATGCGACAGCTCCGGCAACAACATATCCGCCGTTGCCGGTTAGCTGTATATATTAGGCATCATCGCAATCTGCGCCACCGTAGTGATTCTGTCATTGAAGGGCAGGGGGCTGCGCATATGAAGAGCCAACACTACTCATTGCGAGTAAGAAGGTTATACACTTCATAATAGCATACCTTTTAGAGCTTTGAAAATTGCCCTTGACTAATGAAGACTGTAATACACATTGGTCGTGTACCAGTTACCATCAATTTTGACTCCTACCCAGTCTCCTGCAGCCGGGCTGGATGCATTTCCATCACCATTGGTATCACCGCCATGTGCATCATCTCGCAATGAAGTGAAGATGGCTGAAGGGTCAATAGCAAAGTTGGCAGCATAACCGTCAATGCTATTGCCGGAGCCGGCCGGTATTTTAATAATTACATTAGGCCCTACACTGAATAATTGACCCGAGCCGCCGGCGGCTAATCCCTGATCCAACACATAAGGCACTTCATCTTCAAAGTACTTCACCGTTTTCCCTGCTAAGCCATAGGACCACACATAAATGCAGTTGTATTTATTGGTTTCACTCGGGTTATCCGGGTTGTGATAGATATTACTCGGATCCAGCGCATAGGAGCTGATGATGTAAATAGGCATTCCGTTATCATAAAAGGCACAATTGGTAATAACACTCACCGAAGGGTCTTTCATATCAGTGCCTACAAATGCCGCATGGTTCGGATTTTGGTCGCCATAGGTGTGAGCAAACGTGCAATAGTCAAATGTGAAATCGTGAATATTACCTGTGCCGGTATTTACTACCACTACTTTACCACCACTGCCGCCACCATACAGAAACTTACAATGTCTGAAAAGGGACCCATGTTGGTCGCCACGCATTTCAATAAAACCCCAATCGCCTTTGCTGGCAGAAGTTGCCGTGCCATCTCCGTTGTTATCACCGCAATAGCTGTCGTCTTTGAAGGAGGTAAAGATGATGGGATTGCTGGCAGTTCCATCAGCGGTTGTTTTAGCATAGATACTCATGCCGCTGCTAGCGTTACCAAACTTGATGATGACCCCCGGCTCGATGGTGAGAGCGGCGTTCACTTTAATCCATGAGTTGATAACGTACACATTACCGGCCGTCCAGGTGGTAGGGCTTGTGATGTCGGCGTTTACGGATATCATGTTACAGCCGGGAGGATTAGTACCACCGCCGGGAGTAACGGAAATATCTGAACCATAAGCAACACCACTGGCATTAACGGCATAAGCACGAATATGGTAGGTATGTCCTGAGTAAAAGGGGCTTAAGTTGGTTGAAAATGCTCCGGCGCCGCTGCCAATGGCAATCTTGACGTCGTTGGCATCATTGGTGGCCGGGTTGGGGTCCAGGCTGACCACTACGCCGCGCTCTGACACGGATGAAGCACCTTCCGCTGTAACATTACCGCCACAGGTATAAGTACTATCATCCACCTTCACGGGCTGCGAGGTTGTTACGGTAGGAGTTTCATTGGCCGGTGCCGGCAAATCATCAGTGGCTTTGCAACCGAAAAGAAGGATTCCCCCTGCCAAAAGAAGATATGAGCTTAGGTTTTTCATAAGGTTTGAATGGATGATTAAGAGGCAAAAATGCTCCGGTAGGCCAGCCTTGTCAATCCTTGAAAACGGGGATATTTCGCGCTTACCACAATTTTTATTAGGGGAATTCCTCTAAAAATCATGGAAAAAGAGGATGGCCACGGCTACGTTGTCAGCGTCTTTTTGCATATCATAGCTCAGCAATGAAACCGATTCTTGCCATTCTCTTTCTGGCCTTGCCAATCCTGTTGTGGGGCCAGCCCGAGCATGAGTTGGAAAGCTGGGTGCAGCAGGCGGCAAACGGCAAAGGCGACACGGCCCAAGCAAACCTTTACCTGAAAATTGCCAATGCTTATTCGACTAAAGACCTGAGGCAATCCGCATTTTACTTCCGCAAAGCAGGTGTACTGAGTAAGGAGCTGGGGTATGCAAACGGTTCCCTTTCCTACTATTTGGGACTTTCAAAAACCTATTCAAGACAGGGTCAGAATGACTCGGCACTGTTGGCCGGAAAGGAGGGGCTGGAATGGGCCGGAGGTCTGAAAGACTCCATAATTATTGCACAACTGCTGCTGGATGTAGGCGCCACTTACCTGATCCTGGATGAGTTGGAGGCATCGGTTCATCATATTGAGCAAAGCCGAAGCATCCTTTATCGCCTTGGCAACCATCAATTTGACGGCAAAATTCTGGACCTGCTCCAGTCACTGGAAAGGATCCGGCACCAGTATCGAAAGGCAGTGACCTATGGGCTGGAGGCGGTGGAAGCGCTCGCCCGCTCCGGCGATTCCGTCAAGCTCTGCTATGCGTATAACAACTTGGGACTTAACTACATTGAACTTGAAGAATTTGATTCGGCCCGGCTCTTCCTGACACGTGCCTACGAAATCGCGAAGTGGAACAACGACATCCTCATTCAGACGACTTACAATCTCAATCTGGGTTATATCAACCTGGTTCAGGGAAAACTCGACAGCATGTTGCCCTACGGCATCAAGGCTTTGGAACTGTCTCGCAAAAGTGAAATGCCTGAGTATGAGGGGCTCGCACTATTTGGAATCGCCAATTATTACCTGTCAAAACGGGCATATCATACGGCAAAGCAATACGCCGATTCCGGCCTGCAAATCGCATATCGCTATAATATCAGAAGCCTGCGTCTGGGCATCCTTCCCACCCTGTCCCATATCGCTTTTGCTATGCAGGACACCAAGTCCGGCTTCGATATCTGGACGCATTATCAGGAATTGAACGATAGCGTACTCAATGAATCAGTAACGAAAAACACCATTCAAATTGAAAAGCGGTTTGAATCAGAAAAGAAGGAAAACGAAATCAAACTTCAAAGGGCACAACTTCGACAAAAGACGACGCTGATTTACCTTCTTATCGGTGGCACTCTGGCTGTTATCCTGATTTTGCTGCTTTCCTACCGCAACTACCGGCACCAGCGCTTGCTGCAGCAGCAGCGCATCCTCGAACTCGAAACTGAAAAGCAACTGACTGCTACCGAAGCCATCCTGAAAGGCGAAGAACAGGAGCGCAGTCGGCTGGCCAAGGACCTTCACGACGGGCTGGGAGGCATGCTTTCCGGCATCAAATATTCCCTGAGCACTATGAAAGAAAACCTGATCATGACACCGGCCAACGCCCAGGCCTTTGAGCATAGCATCCACATGCTCGACAATTCCATCAGCGAAATGCGCCGCGTTGCCCACAACCTGATGCCTGAGTCGCTGGTGAAATTTGGGCTGAACGATGCGGTCAAGGATTTCTGCAACACCATTCGCCACAATGGCATGCTGGACGTTGTGTATCAATCGTTCGGCATCATAGACAAATCCATCGAGCAGAGCCTGTCAGTAACGGTTTACAGAATCGTGCAGGAGCTGATCAACAATATCATCAAGCACGCCCATGCCCAAAAGGCCATCGTGCAAATTAGCGCAACCGAGACCCAAATGGCGATCACGGTGGAGGACGACGGAACCGGAATGGATGTAAGCTTGTCCGAAAAAGCAAACGGAATCGGTTGGGCCAACATTCAGTCGCGTGTTCATTATCACAAAGGCACGGTCAATATTCAGTCTGAGCCCGGAAAAGGCACGTCCGTATTCATTGAAATGCCCATCGCATGAAGGCAAAACTCTTCATAGTGGACGATCACTTCATGGTGATTGAAGGCATCAGGGCGATGCTGCAGGATGAGCCTGAAATCGAATGGCTTGGCCATGCCTTCAATGCCGATACCTGCCTCACATTTTTGCAGTTTCAGCAGCCGGATATCATCCTGATGGACATCAACTTGCCGGACAAAAGCGGCATTGAGCTATGCAAGGAAGTGTTTGACAAGTATCCATCCATCCGCATCATTGGCCTGAGCACTTTCAACCAGTTGAGTTTCATTTCCAAAATGCTGGATCATGGGGCTATGGGCTATTTGTTGAAAAACGCTACCAAACAGGAAATGCTCGCGGCAATCGTCGGGGTCATGAGTGGCAAGAAATACCTCCGCGCAGAGGCCTCCGACATGATGAAGAAGCCGCACATTCAGGATGCGCCCACACTCACGCGGCGCGAGATAGAGGTGCTACAGCTCATTGCCGACGGCATGACTAACAATGAAATGGCAAAAAAGCTGTTCGTGAGCGTTGCTACGATTGACACTCATCGCAAGCACCTTCTTGAGAAGTTCAATGCCAAGAATACAGCCTCACTCATCCGAATAGCTACTCAGATGAAATTCGTCTGAAGCACAAGGCCTTTTTCAACCAACTATTGAGGCAGCCCAAGAAAGCCGGCATCATCCATCCCACCGGCCTAATGGCACTTGAAATGTTCAAAAGGTTCGTGGCAGGAATTGCATTGATACATCGCCTTGCAGGCCGTAGCCCCGTGTTGGCTCACCAGCCTCGTGTCTTCCGATCCGCAACGCGGACAGGCAATGGCAGGCTCTTCTTCAAATAGCCCAAGCTCGCCGGAACTGCTCATGCGCTGTGGTGGCGCAATGCCATAGGCTTTCAATTTCTTCTTCCCGTCCTCGCTCATCCAGTCAGTTGTCCATGCCGGGCGAAGCTGCATCTCCACTTTCATCTGCGAAAAGCCACGGCCGGCCAGCACCATCCTGATATTCATCCCGATGACGTCCATCGCCGGGCAGCCGCTGTAGGTGGGGGTAATAGTGACGGTGCAAACCCCTGCTTCATTCACCTGTACATCGCGCACAATGCCGAGGTCCAAAATGGACAGCACCGGCACCTCCGGGTCTTTTACCTGCGATAGCCATGCATAAACCTGCTCCGCCTTTGGGTACGCTCCTTCCATTGCTATGATCTCCTTTGCCGCGTCGGCAGGTTCACAAGTTCCGACAGTTGTTTCGTCCGGAAATTGACCGTGCTCAATAACTCGATGTCTGGGGCCAATACAGGCTGTTCAAAACGCTGTCCGGCACCACGTTATCAAGTATCACATAAGGCTTCTTGTCAAGTTGGAAATAGTATTTCGGAAGCTGGTCAATCGGGAAAAAACGGGCATCGCCGACAAACATATTGCCCGCCTGCGCCGGCTCCTGAATATGCTTGGGGTCCCAGGCCGGGTAGAGCGTTTTCGCATGGGTGGGGCCATCTATTGCACTCAGCAGCAGCGACTCCTGCGCACCGCTCCAGTATGTGGACCGAATCATGTCTTCCCGAATCCAGTTGCGCCCGACTACCGCCTTTTTGATCTGCATCCGGTCCATCAGATGCATGTAGCCTGCCATCCATTTCTGCCTTTCCTCATGAAAATCTTTACCCTGCCCGACCTTGATAAATGAGATAGCAAACACAAGCGCAAAAGCCGCTACCGGCAGGCCTTTCGGAAGTTTCGACCTGCTGAGTGCATCGCACAGAATCAGCAGCATGAAGAAGATGATCGGCTGCATTTGATGTTCGTAGTAATGGTCATACACCGCGCCGTTCCAGTTTTCAAAATTGAGCAGCACCAGCGTGAAAGCCCCTATTGAAAAGAGCAGTAGCAAAGCCAGCAGCCGAAAATTGCGCAAGCGCCATAGCAGCCCAATCGTCACCACAAAAAGGATGGGCACCGGGAAGGCATCCTGCACCAGATACTTATACCACGACCGCGCAAACGGACCGACATAATAGTTCAACCCGTAGGCACGTGCCATGTCCCAACTCATCAGCTTGTTGGTTTCGTAGTAGGACACAAACCACAGCATCTTGACGGCGATAGTCAGGAAAATGACTCCGGCGATAAAGGCGATTTGCGACAGCTTCCGTCGGGGTTTCAGCAGGCGAAATGCGAGCCATCCCATCAGCGAAACAATCGCCATCGGATGTGCAAAAACGATGACGGGCAAAAGCACCAGCCCCAAAGCATAGAAGGCTTTCACCTTGCGCCCTTCCACTGCTTCTTCGGCCAATGCATCGTATAGCAACAGCAGGATGAGGCCCGTCTGCAATTCACTGACCGGATAGTAAAACAGTAACACCGCCATCAGCACACAGAGCAGCAGGATGGCCAGCGCATGATAAGGCCGGCGTAGCCAATACATGCAAAGCAGCGCACACGCAATGGGCACCAACTCATGATTGACAGAATAGGCCAGCAGCACGTCTTTCAGCGGTGCATGTACCGTTGCCAGACCGAGTGGAAGGAGCTGATTGATATCGGCAACAAAACGCGCATGTGCAATGCCGAACCCATGCAGGCGTAGCATATCCAGAATGATGATAGCCGCGTCTGAAAAAATGCGCAGCTTGAAAAACACAATGGCATACACCAGCAATACCACCATCACTACATAAAGCAGTGCATGTAAGGCGCGCGAATTTCCGTGGCTTGGTTGGTCCCGCATGGGGGCGTGTCACATGAATTCAGTAAGAGAAAAAAACGGCTACCATTCCATGCCCGGATAGGCCCGCTGCATAAACTGCATTTCGGCAAGGATGTAGCCCAGATGCTCTGAATGCACGCCCTGCTTTCCGCCGCGATGCATCCAGGTGTCGGTGGGTACTTTCAAATTTGCTTCTGCAAAAACGGCTTTTACGCGTTCGTCCCACAAGGCCTTGAGTTCATTCAAATCAGCACCGTAGCCCTTTGCCAGCGCAGCTTTGTCGGCATCTGAGGTTTCGAACAATTCGCCGATATAGGGCCAGCGCTCATCAATGGCGGTTTGCATTTTCGCGGCACTTTCCTCGGTGCCATCACCCAGTCGGATAACCCATTCGCTGCTCCATTTCAGGTGGTAGCGCACTTCTTTCAATGACTTTTCAGCTACCGCAGCAATGGTCTCATCCTCGCTTTTTTGAAGCGCAGTATAGAGGAAGAAATGGAAGCAATCGAGGAAGAAGGAACGCGCTACGGTGTAGGCCCAGTCTTCGTTGGGCTGCTCTGCCAGCAAGACGTTGCGGAAGTCCCAGGCGTCACGCAGGTAGGCCAGATCATCTTCTTCGGCCTTGCCTTTTGTGCTCAGAATCTGGTTCAGCGCGGGTGATGTAAACATCGCTGCTCGCTCGGCATCGGAGAGGGCATTGAATTGTTCCGCGGCGTATTGATATAGGCTTCGTGCTGCGCCGATATGGTCGAGGGCTGTATTGGTCAGGGCAATGTCTTGCTCGAGGATAGGCCCGTGCCCGCACCATTCACTCAGGCGCTGCGAAAGGATTAGCACATTGTCGGCAAGCTGCAGGGTATAGCCAAGTCGCAGGGTGGCGTCGGTGCTAAGGTTGGTATTGCTCATGGTTGAAAGGAGGCATTCCGCAAAACTGTTATGCCCTTTATTGAGGAGGCGAAGCTCCGTTTTTTTAAAGTGTCTAAGTCCATCCGCTTCTGCTTTCACTCGTGAAATTGAAGCGCGTATTGCTACAAAAGAAACGCAACACACGAACGATTTCGATGAGCAAAATCAATGATGGTGCTATCTGCGTGAAAGCTATCCGATGAACGCAATCAGGTCTTTATTCAGCCGCTCCTTATGTGTGAAAAACAGCCCGTGTGGCGCGCCTTCATACACGATATATTGAGCATGGGGCAAAGCCTTTGCAGTGAGGTCTCCCGAAATCTCGATCGGCACAATCCGGTCTGCACTGCCATGGATGATCAGCGTAGGCACCGTTACTGACGGAAGATCAGGCCTGAAATCAGTAAACGAAAAAGCCTTCGCACATTCCACCGTTGCATGTCCGGCAGACATCATCGAAAGTGTGTGGAAGTAGCGCAGATAGGCCTCGCTGGGGCCTTCTACGCCGGGAGTCACCCCAAAGAAGTTTTTTCCAAACTCATCCAGAAAGGCGGCCCGATCGTTGCTCAACCCCTGAATCATTCCTTCAAAAACCTCGGTTGGCACACCCTGCGGATTGTCGGGCGTCTGATGCAGGAAAGGCGTGACGGCACCCACCAGCACCACCTTGCTCACCCGAGCCGTGCCATAGCGATGGAGGTAGCGCACTACTTCGCCGCCGCCCATTGAAAAGCCCACCAGGGTCACGTCCTTCAGATCCAGTTCTTCCAGCAGGCCATACAGGTCGGTAGAAAGATGGTCGTAATCGTAGTCTTTGTAAGGCACCGAAGAACGCCCGAAGCCGCGCCGGTCGTAGGTGATGACGCGATAGCCGGCATCGGCCAGCACAGGCATTTGATACTCCCACATCTGTGCCACTGAAGGCCAGCCATGAATCAGCACAACCGGCTTTCCGCTGCCCCAGTCGTAGTAATGAAGCTGCACTTTCAGCCCGTCATTCTGATCGTTGATTTCAATATTTCCCATGATGCAATGATTGGATGATGATTTGGAAAAAATAGGTGCCGGCCTCAGGCCTGGGCTTACCCGCAACGCAATTTCCCAATAATCTCGGCAGCCTGCATTGTGCGCACGCTTCACTCTTGAAAAAGGCGGTTCGCACGGCTTCTTTTACTTTGCCGTTTCGGCTATCGTCTTCAAAAAACAGCTTCTCTTTTGACCAGAAACGTAACCATCCTGGGCGCCGGCCTTGTCGGCTCCCTGCTTGCCATCCTGCTGCGTCGCCGCGGCTATCCTGTTACCGTTTATGAACGTCGCCCGGACATGCGCGAGGCCGCCATTGGCGCAGGCCGCTCCATCAATCTGGCGATGAGCACCCGCGGCTGGAAAGCCCTGGAGCTTGCCGGCCTAAAGGAAGAAATGGAGTCGCTGGCCATCGCAATGAAGGGTCGCTTTTTGCACCAGCCGGATGGCAGCACAGCTTTTCAGCCTTACGGAAAAAGTGGTGAAGCCATCTTCAGCGTTTCGCGCGGTGAGCTGAATAAGCGCCTAATGAGCCTGGCCGAAAAACACGGGGCTCAGATTCATTTCAACAGCCGCTGCAAGACGGTGGATGTAGCAGCCAATACTTTCTTTTTAGAAGAACCTGCGGATACGAAAGGCATTCAGGCCGACCTCTTGTTTGGCGCCGATGGAGCCTTTTCTGCGCTTCGCACCTCTTACAGCCACACCGACCGCGTCAGTGCCCGGCAGGACTATATCGAGTATGGCTACAAGGAGCTCAACATCACGCCCGGCCCCGCAGACGCCCCCTGGCGGATGGAGAAACATGCCCTGCACATCTGGCCTCGCGGCAAGTTTATGCTCATCGCGCTGCCCAATACGGACGGCTCTTTCACCTGTACTTTATTCATGCCTTTTGAAGGCGAAGTCAGCTTTGCGCAACTCGGCGATGACGCTGCCATTGAGGCCTTTTTCAAAAAGTATTTCGCGGATGCCATCCCGCTGATGCCGGATTTTCTGAACCAGTTCCGCAGCAATCCTGTCGCCTCTCTCATCACCACGCATATTTCCAAATGGCATCATGGCGACCGGAGTGCACTGATCGGTGATGCGGCTCACGCTATTGTTCCGTTTTATGGGCAGGGCATGAATGCAGGCTTTGAAGATTGTACCGTGCTCAGCCACCTGATGGACCGGCATGGAGAGGACTGGGCCACCATCCTGGGTGAGTATGAGCGGCTGCGCAAATGCAATGGAGATGCCGTGGCCGAATTGGCGCTGATGAATTTTGTAGAGATGCGCGACAAGGTGGCCGACCCTCATTTTCTGGAACGGAAAAAGATTGAGAAGATCCTCGGCAACCGTTATCCGAAGCAGTTCACTTCGATCTACGAACTGGTCTCCTTTACGCACACTCCTTACGACACGGTGATGCACTGCATCGGTGCGCAGGACAGGCTGCTGGCGCAAATCATGGCCGAGCCCGACTTTGAAGCCGCCTTATCACAGGAAGCCTTTGTTCGTCAATTGGACACTTGGATGGAGGAATACCATCAGCAGGTGCAGTCGCTGGATTTTGTAGGCAGATAGCAGCGAGAATTAGGTCGCTTAGCAAAGCGCGATTGGCTTTTATTCAGAGTAGTGCCCACCACACGTTTCGGCGAGCATCCTTGCCCCAGTCGGTAATGCCTTTCAGAATGCGTTGCTCCAACTCAGCACGACGGAGTGCTTTCCCTTTGGCTGTGCCCTGAAGGCTTGTAGGCTTCCCTTCCGCTTCCACTTTCGTAGCGATCCAGGTGGTGTATAAGCGCGGCACGGCAAGCTCCAGAATCATACCCGGCAGGCCGCCCATCTCCTCCGGTCCGCCACTCACGGGAATGGCTTCTGCATAAAAAGCCACCACATACACCGAGTCGCAAATGCGCGTCACGGCCTTACGGCAGGCATACCCGGCAATGCTGCGCACCTCTTTTTCGATGCGCCATTTCAGGCGGGGCAGGCTGTCGCTGATGTGGAATTTTTCTCCCAGCACTTCGCGAATTGCATCCAGCTTTCCGGATTGAAAATTTTGAACAATCTCATCCTTGGCGCCCGGCGGCAGCCCCCAGCCCATCTTGGGCACCACACCTTCGCGGCCCTCGCTGTAACGACTCATCTCGCGATTAAAGTCAAGATTGAAATAGTTGATCATGATCGGACTGACCTTATCGGACATCCGCTCCAGCCACTCATTGCCTTTCCATAGCTGGTGCAGATTGGTGCGGCGCTCAAACTCGATTCGTCCGCTCAGCGTGAACTGAGCCCCTGCTGAAAAGCAGGTGCAAAGAAGGCTTAGGAGCAAAAAAATCTTAGTCTTCATCCTCATCTTTTTGACCTTTTCCCGCACCGCCGGAAAAGTGATAGATCAGCGTCAGCAGGCCATGGCGGCGGATGGTGGTGTATCGGTTTTCGCTGATGCTGCCCACTTCCGCATCGCGGCTGTAGCCCAGGTTCTGATTCAGGATATCATTCACAGTGGCCCGTAGTTCCAGCGCTCCGCCCTTCAGGAATTTCCGCCCCAGCGAGGCATCCCAGCGAAGCACATTATTGTTCTGCGTAAAGACTTCCGTTTGTTCGCGCAGGTCGTACCAGGCTTCGCTGCGCAACTCCAACTTCCAGGGCAGGCGGGCAAAGATGTTGCCGGAGATATTGGCGGTCCAGTAGGGGCCCAGCGCCGTGCTGATGCTTGCATGGTAATCATTCCAGGTGAAGCCGGGCTCCACTTCAAAACTGAACACCTCTTTATCGTCCTTCTTCCAATCCCGACTCACGCGAAAATTGAGCCGGTAACTGTTGCTCTGCGTCGTGTTCGTTGCATTGTTGACGATAGCTTTTGAATGCCGGAGATCCGTGGTGCCGGACAGCCCCAGCGACAATGCCAGCGGCTTCCATTTGAAATAATAACCGCCCCAGATAGTGGCGCCCCAGTTGCCGTTGAGGTTCACGTATTGGTAGGTGCGGCGGCCTTCCGCGTCAAAATTTTCGGCCCTCGAAATCGCATCTTTCGTGAAGTTGAAACTGCCACCGAAGTAGGAAAAGCGCCCGGAGATAGGCCGGTAGGAATTGTATTGCGCATACACGTTGTTTTGAAATTCCTGCCGCAAGTCCGGGTTGCCGATGGCCACATTCAGCGGGTCCGTATTCTGCCGCAGCGGCTGCAGTTGGTCCATGCTGGGCTGGTTGGTGCTGCCCGAGTAGTTCATCACGAAACGCGACCAGCGACTGAACTGATAGCGAAACGAAGCCTTGGGCGCGAAATTGACATAGCTGCGATGGCGGTCGCTGTCCGGCCTGATTTGGTCTTCCTGCTCCCAGTCGGTATGAAACACTTCACCACCGATGCTGAGGTTCACTTTATCGTTCACGTATCGGTAGGATAGGGCTGCATTTTGCGTCAGCACGTCATAGCGATAGGCGGATGAATTGAGGGAGTCAAAATCGTTGCTCCAGTCGGCGCCGGCACGGTTGAAGGAATATCGCTCCGACAATGAATTCGCCATCTGCGCCCCATAGCGGAAGCTGAGGAAATTGTTTTTGGCAAGCGGCTCGGTGTAAGAAAGCTGTGCATCAAGATTCAGATTGTTTCCGTTGTTGGTCTTACGCTGATTGATGCTGTCGGTCCCCGTGCTGCCACTGTAATAAGTGTTGACGGATTCCAGAAAACCGAGGCCGTCATTGGTCTGACTGCTGAGGCCCAGTTGCGCGCTCATGTTGCGCCCTTTCTTTGCAAACTTTTTGCGATAGCCAAGGTTGGCATTGATTCGCTGCGTGCTCGTATGGCTGCTGCTGTGGCGGCTTCCCGTGTTGATGAGCCCGCCCGATGCACCTCTTGTTTCGGAGGTATAGCTGCCGTTGGAATGGCGATCCGTGAAGCTGGCATCTGCCTGAAATTTCAGATTACTGGTCGAGTCAATCGTCCATTCATAAAGGGCATTGCCGCCATGCCGCTCGCCGGTGTTGGCGGTGCTTCGTTCATCGTCGCGGACGTACTGCGAGTCGGGAAGAATGTATTGCGTAATCGTACTTCCCTGCGCATCCACATTCAGATCAGCGTAGCGGTAATTGGCAGATACATGCTGCTTGTTGTCGGCCCATTTGTTGGCATAGTGAAGCCCGCCTGTAGCCACTTTCGGCCGGCCTTCGCCGGAATACTGACCATCCCATCCACCCGAAAGATCATCGTCATCATTACTGGCGAAACTGATTTTCGTTCCGGACTCTTCGTCATAAAAGACGTTGTTGTTGCCACCGCCGAATTTGTCGCGATCGCCCCAGCTTAGGCCAGAGCGTCCGGTATTGCTGAGGATGCCAAAGCCGGAAATCTGCTGCTTGCCTTTGAAGAAATTCACCATAGCCTGGCCGTCATAAAAGCCGTCTTTCTGGTCTGCAGAAAGGGAAGGGCCTGCACCTGCCGCCACCTTTCCGAAAAGGCCTTTCTTCTTGTCCTCTTTCAATTTCAGGTTGATGGTTTTGGTGAGGTCGCCGTCATCAATGCCGGTGAAGATGGCCTGGTCGCTTTTCTTGTCATACACCTGCACCTTATCCACCACAGCCGCCTGCAGGTTTTGCGTGACAACTGCAGGGTCATCAGAGAAAAATTCTTCGCCATCCACCAGCACCTTTTGCACCTTTTCACCCTGCGCGGTGATGTTGCCGTCCTTGTCCACCTGCAGGCCGGGCAGCCGCTTCAACAGCGTTTCCACGTTGGCTCCGTTTTCTACTTTAAAAGAGTCGGCAGCAAACTCAGTCGTGTCGCCTTTGAGCACGATGGCGGCAGCCCGTTTCGTAAAGACAAACTCCTGCAATAAATGGCTGCGTGAGGTAAGCGCAATGGACGGAACGATGGTAGCAGCGTTTACCTGAATGAGGTCCAGAAAATCACCATAGCCCGGGTAGGAGACGAGCAGAAAATACTTGCCGGCACTGTCGGTTTGAAGATGAAACGCCCCGGTCGTGTCGGTGCGGGTAAAGGTGGAAAGGATCGAATCCTTCGCACTAATCAAGGACACGGAAGCCCGCCAGATAGGCTGCCCAATGCTGGTGTCCTGCACGCTTCCCAGTACGCGAAAAGGCTGCGCACCAACCCGGCCCACCCACAGCAGGCAGAGCATCAGCAATAGAAAACGGCAGGAACGAGGCATGGAAGTTGGCCTGCCGGCTCGTGCATTCCGGATTGAAAAAAGGAAGCGCTGATGCAGGCAGTGACGGCGAATGTAGGAACGGCCCAAAGGCTCCTTTGGTATGGCAGAGGGGAAAATGAGGGGGAGAAATGAAGATGTAAGAAGGATTTCGACCACACGCTCCACCCGCCCCATCCTCGCGGATACAGTAGCTTGCGGCAGCAGAGGAAACGCCGCGCTTTCCTGCGCCAGGCAACCCTTCTTTCCCCGGATTTTGCTTGTTGCAAACAGGACTTGCGCCGGCCGGCCGCCACTCCGTTTCTTCGCCTGCCATTTCTGAAAAAAGAGCCGCTTCCATGCCCGATATCATTCACCTCCTCTCTGATCATATCGCCAATCAGATTGCGGCGGGCGAGGTGATTCAGCGCCCGGCTTCTGCCATCAAAGAGCTGTTGGAAAACGCTATTGATGCGGGTGCCACCGAAATCGAAGTGCGCCTGCGTGATGCCGGCAAGGAGCTGATTCAGGTTATAGATAATGGTAAGGGCATGAGCGCTGCTGATGCCCGCATGGCTTTCGAGCGCCACGCCACATCCAAGATTTCAGACATCAACGATCTGTTTTCTATTCGCTCGATGGGCTTCCGGGGCGAAGCGCTGGCCTCTATTGCTGCCGTGGCCCAGGTGGAATTACGCACGCGCCCACATGATGCACAGGTAGGCACCCGCGTGGTCATCGAAGGGACTGAATTGCGCGTGCAGGAGCCCGTGTCCACACCGCCGGGCACTAACCTGATGTTGCGCAACCTCTTTTTCAATGTGCCGGCACGCCGCCATTTTTTGAAGAGCAATAACACTGAGATGCGCCACGTGGTGGACGAGTTCACGAGGGTAGCAATGGCCTTCCCGCACATTGCCTTTCAACTCTGGCATAATGACGCCATACAACTCCGCCTCGAGCCGGGCAACCTAAAAACGCGCATCGTAGGGCTGCTGGGCCATGCCGTGGAACGCAACCTGGTGCCGGTGGAGGAAGATGCCGACCTGCTGCACATCCGGGGCTTCATCGGAAAGCCGGAAGGTGCCACGAAGAATCGGGGCAGTCAGTTTTTTTTCATCAACAACCGGTTCATCCGCTCGCCCTATTTGCATCATGCGGTGAGCACCGCCTATGGCTCCCTTATTCCAAAGGATGCCTTTCCTTTTTATGTCCTGTTTCTGGAGATAGACCCCGCGCGCGTGGATGTGAATGTGCATCCCACCAAACAGGAAGTCAAGTTTGAAGACGACCGCCTGATGTATGCCTACCTGCAGGCTGCCATCAAACATGCGCTGGCCCGCTACAATATTTCTCCTTCGCTCGACTTTTCCCTCAATCCCGAAATCCAGTCGCTGCCGGCCGTACAGCGGCCCGAGACAGACCAGCAGAAGAGCGAGACGCGCAAGGGATATCTCTATCAAACTTTCAGCCGCCCCAACGAAGCCCATCGCATTGCCCCCGCCGATGAAGCCCGCCGTTGGAAGGATGCTTACGCTGGCCTGATGGGAAAAGGAACTGCCGTTGGCACCCCTGCACGAAATGCAGACCTGCCCGACGCTCAGATCGAAATACAAATGCCGGCGCAGCCATCCCCAGAGCAGCCTTCGGGGCAGCCCGTCATCAACGTACAGGGCAGCCTGTTGGTGACGACGGTGAAGAGCGGCCTGCTGGTGGTGCATCCGCGGCGGGCCCGGGAGCGTATCTGGTATGAACGGCTGCTGGCGCAATGGCAACAGGGAGCCATCCCTTCGCAACGGCTCCTCTTTCCCATCCGCATCGAGTTGAGCCTCGCTGATGCCGGACTGTTAGAGGAAATGCAGACTGAGTTGCATCGTTCGGGCTTTGACATTGCTCCTTTTGGCAACGGCAGCTTCGTCATTCAGGGCGCACCGGCAGGGGTTCCTCCCGGCACCGAACAGCCACTGATTGAAGAGATGCTCGACAGTTTGAAACATGCAGCTCCCAACGCAGGCACCGACCGTTCCGAGCAGGTTTTGCTCACGATGGCCACACGCCTTTCCATGTCGGATATGCCCGAAAACCAGGCTGCCATGACAGCCCTTATTGATGAGCTCTTCGGGTGCAGCCAGCCCGAGTTCAGCCCGCGTGGTAAGCGCGTGTTTTCGATATTGCCCCTTGAAAAGTTGTTGACGACATTGAGTTGAGGCGAAAGGAAAATGCAACAGACCTCTATCGCCCGCGACTCCATCCGTTCATGCAGCCATCGGTAAAACGAGACATCGCCTACGGCAGTCATCCGCTCCAGCGTTTCGATCTCCACGTCGCAGATCAGAAAGCGCCCGTCGTGCTGCTAATTCATGGTGGCGGCTTTGTGATGGGGCGCAAAGAAGATTTTGAAATTCCTGCGCAGCTCTTTTGTAAAGCAGGCTTCAACGTCATCAATATTTCGCATCGTCTGGTTGCCGGCAACTGGTTTCCTCAGCAGAGCAATAGCGGCGAAGTGATTCGTATTGCCGACCAGATTCATGATGTGGATACGGCGCTACGCCTCTTTTGCAGGCGGGCTGCAGAATGGGGGCTCTCAAAAGATGCCCTGTTCATCGCGGGTCATAGTGCGGGCGCCATTCTAGCCATGCTCTATCTGCTCGGCGATGGACGTGATGAAGGCCTCATTGCTGCGGGCAACTGGGCCGGTGTGACGGACCTGTCACCGTCAAGCATCTTCTCCGGGGCCTTCGTGCAACCCTGGCAGGAGCAGCCGCTGCAGGCTTTGTACAATCCCATGTTCGACTACAGCACGCTTGCCGGCAGCCGCGACGCCCGACTGATATCGCCCTACTGGTTGGCCGACCGCTATGGTGGCCTGCCTGTGATTTCGGTTTATCCGGAGCGCAACGTGTTGCTGGGCCTGCCCGGCGAAGCCCTGTTCGGATTGAACCAGACGAAGCGTTTTCATGCTTTGCTGCGCAGCCAGAAGGTGACAGAAAAATTTGTGTTGTTCCGCGGCTGCGATCATCAGTTTCAGGGCTGCGGTGATGATGCCTGGCAGCGCTGTGTGGAGGAAACGGCAGCTTTTTTCAAGTCGCTGTAGCTTGCAGGACGCCCCATGCATTCTTGCTTTTCAGGAACCTTCAACACACGTTTATGAAAAAGATTTTGGTGATAATGGCCGTGGCCGGTTTGGCCATGATGGCATCATGCAGCAGCGGATCCGGCAATAGCTCCGCCGATGATTCAGAATCGGCATTACCTGTTTTAGCTCCGATGATGGACCCCATTTCGCCGGCAGCCGGCGCAGTGATGCGGGCGGTTGCAGATAGCTCCGGAACGAAGAAGACGGAACCTGCAGCAGCGACAAAAGATTCCACTCATGCTGCTACGGCACCTCAGCCTGATTCCTCAGGGAACAAGGAGTAATGTCATTATTGAGACGGGGGGCAGTGCCTATTTTCGTAGCCTTTCTGCCACTTGGGTTCGTGATGTACCGACTGAATTTTGTTGCAGAAAAAGCCGCCAACCACTCCTAACAACACGACTATGCCTACGCAGGATTTGCAGCAGATTTTTGATGAGCGCGTCAGCAATGATGGTTCGATAGAACCGCGCGACTGGATGCCGGATGACTATCGGAAAACGCTGATTCGCCAGATTTCGCAACATGCCCATTCTGAAATTGTGGGAATGCTGCCCGAAGGCAACTGGATTACCCGTGCCCCCTCACTACGGCGCAAAGCGGTGTTGCTGGCGAAAGTGCAGGACGAAGCCGGCCACGGGCTGTACCTGTATTCAGCCGCTGAAACGCTTGGCATTACCCGCGACCAGATGTACGACCAGCTTCATTCCGGCAAGGCGAAATACTCTTCCATCTTCAACTACCCCACACTTACCTGGGCGGATATGGGCGCCATCGGCTGGTTGGTGGACGGCGCGGCCATCATGAATCAGGTGCCGCTGTGCCGCACTTCCTACGGTCCGTATGCCCGTGCGATGGTGCGCGTGTGCAAGGAGGAAAGCTTCCATCAAAGGCAGGGTTTTGAAATCATGATGAAGATGAGCCACGGTAGCCCCGCTCAAAAGCAGATGGCGCAGGACGCGCTGAACCGCTGGTGGTGGCCTGCCCTGATGATGTTCGGCCCGACGGATGCCAACTCGCCCCACACTGCGCGCAGTATGCAATGGCGTATCAAACGCTTCACCAATGATGAGCTTCGCCAGAAATTCATTGATGTCACTGTGGAGCAGGCCAAGGTGCTGGGGCTGACCGTGCCCGACCCCGACCTGAAATGGAATGAGACCCGCGGCCATTACGACTTCGGCGAGATCAACTGGCAGGAATTTTACGATGTGATTTCAGGGAAAGGGCCATGTAATAAGGAACGCCTGGACATGCGCCGCAAGGCATGGGAAGCCGGCCAGTGGGTGCGCGATGCAGCCCTTGCCCATGCCAACAAAAGCCGCCGGCGCCGCATGGAAAAAGAGGCTGCCGCCGCTGCCGCCTGACACGATTTCAGAGAAAAAATTTGCCTTTCAACCTTCTACCAACGCACCAGCTTTTCAGACATGAACCACGCAGTCCGCTTTCATCGCTACGGCGACTATGGAGATAAGGAACCCGCCGCCGGCCACGAATCAAAATCTGCATCGGAGCTCCAACAGGAGTGGCCGCTGTGGGAAGTCTTCATCCGCTCGAAGGCGGGCTTGGATCATAAACATGCCGGCTCCCTTCATGCCGCCGATGCGCAGATGGCCGTCGAGAATGCACGCGATGTGTACACCCGCCGCAATGAAGGCGTTTCCATCTGGGTGGTAGAGAGCAAGTACATCCATGCCTCGGACCCGAGCGAAAGTGAATCGCTCTTTGACCCCGCCCATGATAAGGTGTATCGCCATCCCACCTTCTACGAGATTCCCGAAGAAGTGGGGCACATGTAACGCCTGCAAGGCCGTCTGAAAATGGCGGCCTTTATTTTTTCTTGTACTTGCCAATCAGCTCGGCTACCGAACTGCGACGCAGGTATTCGGGGTTTAGCTCCGTAAACACCTTCACGCGGTTGGGGGCTTCTCTCAGCGCAGATTCCAGCGCAATCATCGCTTCTTTCACCTTGCCCATTTCTATCAGAATTGCTGCAGAATAGTAAGTGAAGTCCGGCTTGTTGCCACAATGATCTACGGCGATGGAAATCTGCGTCAGGGCATCCTCCCAATAGCCGGCGATGAACAGGCCGCGAATCAGGGCGATCCAGGTCGTCTTGTTGCCGGGCTTCAGGCGAACGGCATTGAGATAGCAGACGAGCGCCTCGTTGGTCACGTCTAATTCCATCAGGCAATTGCCGATGGCGAGGCAGTAGGTAGCGTTATCCTTATTCAAATGAAGCGCCACCGAATAGGCCTTCACGGCTTTGTCCCATTGTTTTTCGCGGGCATAGGTTTCGCCAATCTTGAAGAAGATGCCATCGTCCTGTGGTGAAAGCTGGGATGCCTGACGGTAGTAGTGGCGCGCCTTGCGGAAGTCTTTTTGCTTTTCCCAGCAATAACCCATCGCCTCGAAAATCACGTCTTCGGGTTTGGCAATCTCGAGGTGTTTTTCAAGTACCTCCAGAGCCTTTGCATACCACTTCATACGCATGTAAGCATCGGCCATATTGCGGTACGCAAACTCGAAGGTGTCGTCAATGGCTACGCAGAATTCATAGGCATCAATGGCCTTTTCATACATCTTCAAACCCTGATACGCCGAGCCGAGATTGAACCATGCAAGCGCATTATAAGGGTCATCGTCTGTAAGCCGGGTATGCAATTCAATGCTCTCCTCCTGTCGGTTGTTGAAGTCCGCCCAGAAGCAAATCTTCTGTAACGCTTCTTCATTGCGACTGTCCATACTGATGACGCGGCGCAACGTATCAAAAACGGCTTCGAAATCTTCGCACTCATCATACACATCCGCCAGCTCCAGCAGCAGTTCAATCTTATCCTTTCCGGAAAAGAAGGCAGATTCACCTTCCAACAGGACGGTGGCCTGGTCAAATTTCAGTTGGCTGAGCAGGATGTCGGAGCGCAGCAGGACAGCGTCCAGGTTGTGTTGGTCGAGCTGGTCCAGTTCGTCCAACAGTTTGAGGGCCTGCCCAAACTTCTGAGCCTGAGTCAGGATCTCGGCACGAAGCAGCAGCACCGTGCTGGAAAAAGGATAATAAGTGCGGGCAATATCGCAGGCAAGCAGGGCCTGTTCGTCATTGCTATTCTGGAAATAGTATTCAATGATCTGTTCGAATTCATCCTCATTCATCATGCCTCCCTCGCCTCTCTTTACCTGTTCATAGCGTGCCAGCAACTCATCCATTTCATCAAAGTCGCCATCCAGGAAATCATCTTCTTCTCCAAACATAACCTCGGGTGTTGGTGCGTC
>JAMIQN010000110.1:0-2689 GCA_035914595.1 Chitinophagaceae bacterium
GCGTGAAGTTGGCTACCGTATCGGACTTGATCGTATCCAGGCAGCCGGGTGAGCCGTTTGCCAATACACCCCAGAAGAAATCAGGAGTAGGAGGAATTGCCACATCCACGAAGGGACCTTGACCTACAAACTGCCAACTGCTGGTGTACCAATTATACGTCTGTGTAATACCGGTACCAATCAGGCGAACAATTCCTGAATCGAGATTACAGTAGGTAACTGCAGCCTTATACTTACCGCAGCTTATCACATCAAAATAGCCATAACCAAAGTGGCCACCGGCGGAGCAGTCCATAGCCGTTACTTCAATCGCAATAGTCTTTCCACCCATGCCGATTAAGGGAAGGGCTGAACCTGTCCAAGCCAGATAACGGACTGTGTCATAGGAATAAGGCCGTTTTACAGAATTCTTGAAACCCAACGGAATCAGAGCCGCACTGGCCACATAGTTCTGCTCCGCGCAGGGTAGAGGCGTAATCACACCAGAAGTGGCCGCCAACGTAGAATCATACGCCTGAATCGTAAAAGCCGGTTGCACATTTGCGGGGTGTCCCACGTCTTCCAGCACTACCGCAAAGCGGAAGTTGAAGCTATAGTCGTTCATTCCAACGGGAACGTGCACATAGTAGCGAACGCGAGTAGCTTTTGCGCCTCTTGTAGTATCGCCCAACAGCAGTGAATAGGGGCTGCCGCCGGGTGCTACCACGGGGAAACCGCCATAGTAGTCCAGGTCTGGGCCACTCGTCACACTATGCCGAGCCACAGAAAGTGGAGCGCCTCCGATTGCCGGCACCTGCACCATACTTGTTGGTTGCACGGGGGTAGTTGAGGAGCTACCGGTGGTTGACTGGCCGGTAAAGCAAATCCAGTTCGTGAGGTCGCCGTTATTGAAATCAATGTTTGGCGGGCAGGGCACGGAGCCTTGTGCACGTACCAATGTGCTGAAAGCAATCATCGGTATTGCCCATAGCAGCAGTTGAAAGAGTTGGCGGCTCTTCGCACGAATAGAGTAAAAGACTTGTCTCATGGATGCAGAAATACGTGTGGTTGGTACGGATCGAAAAAATCTTCGTCGTTTATACCGCAACTAAGACGGCCCAAAAACTGATTTGGTTGGGTAAAGTTCCCGGCGAATATACCGTGCCACTGCATTCAACTTCAGTTTGGCGCGCCAGACTTCCCCACTTACTGAGGAAAAAGTACCGTATTCAGAAAACTTGCATTTTGAATGCTTCCCATTTTTTCTCAAAAAGACCCACCTCATTTTGTCCTCGCGGCCCAACGATATCCCGTCAAACTCCTTGCACTCAGGTACCTTCGGCCCAATTTTACACTTACCACAACTGTAGCATTATGAAAGTCGTTTCTATTCTTTTAGTGGCAGCCCTGGTTTGCTTTTGCCTTCCGGCAAAGGCGCAACGTACCGGCAGCTATGACACGACCATCTCGTTTATGGGGAGCAATCGGGCGGTGTCGGTATTTGTGCCTTCATCCTACAGCCCTTCTGTTAAATATCGGCTCATCGTAGGCCTCCACGGCTTGGGCGACACCTGCTTTAATTACCGGAATGCGCTGATTAATACTGCCGGCTGGGGCACCGGCTTCGGTAATACCATTTTCATTTTTCCGGAGGCCGCCAATCGTAATGCAGATTTCTACTTCCCCACCGGCGGCGAAGGCATCATCCCTCAAAGTGTTGCCTTTATGACGGCCCAATACCATGTGGACACCCAAAATATTATTCTCCAAGGCTTCTCCTTGGGCGGCAGGGCTGCACTCCGCTATGGGCTTGACCATCCCAACGATTTCAAGGGCTTACTTCTGACAACTCCCGCTGTGCAGGGCGTGAAGGAGGCCTTGAATGGCCATGCTGCAACGTACTCTTTTAACTATAGCAATGCCTCTAAAATTCCGATGTACATGTTCCTCGGCGATCAGGACATCGCCTATCAACCTGTGTTGGATAGTGTCTTCGAACAGCTCAACCTCAATGATGGCATCGTTCGCTTTCAGGTCATTCCGGGGATGGGCCACCAAGTGCCTAACATTAGTTACCTGCAATCTGCCATTGCATTTATTAACCAACCCAAACATGCCGGCGCCGATGCAGAGGTCTTGAAGATTTATGATGCACCCTGGATCTGCAATGCTTCCAATGCCGCACCCCGCCTGCTGCTTCGCAATTCCGGCACAGATACGCTCCACGCTATCCGCTATCACTATTCTTTGGGGGGAAACAGTTACAACCAGACCTGGACGGGTACCCTTACACCTTTCCAACACGCCATCGTTCCGCTCAATGTCACCAATGCTACAGCCGGCGATAACCTTCTGTCCGCTCAGATAGACAGCCTGAATTCCAACCTTGCGGACACCGTTCTGGGCAACAATCAGATCAGCCACATTTTCTCTCTGCCGGCCACAGCAGTTTCGTCTATCTCAGAAGGTTTTGAAGGGCCGGACTTCCCGCCGAGCGGCTGGCTGCGCGAATTAGCCGGCGATTTTTGGTCGGGATGGGCAGATGATAACACCATTGCGAAGGATGGCAGCAATTCAGCAAATGCCTTCAATACCATTTTGCTTTTTGACAACAAAGGCCGCAGTGAAGGGCTTGTAACCCCACCCGTGGACCTGTCTGGAATTGCTTCGCCGGTGTTGCGCTTCGACTTGTGCTTCGTCTATCATCGCT
>JAMIQN010000111.1:0-7081 GCA_035914595.1 Chitinophagaceae bacterium
AGGAGCCTACATGATTCAAATCAATGATGGCGGGAAACTGCTTTATGGAAAATTCCTGAAGCAGTAGTAGCCGGTCAGGGCTAAAGCCTAAAAAACGATTAAAACCTCTCGTTGCGGAAGCGCAAATTGAGGGGCCCGGAAATGTGATGTAATGACGGAGCGGAGTCTGAAAACAACTCCCTTCATCAGGCTCCGCACAAGTCCTTTCATGTGTTCGGCTATTTCCCTCCGGGCGGGTTTGCAATTGCGTCTTTTGCGGTTGCAGGCCGTGCACCGGCGCCTCGCAGGTTCGCGATTTTATTCAGGAGGTCAAACCAAAATGGCGCCCCCATCATCACGGCCATCACTGTGGCCAGCCAGCCAATGGCGTGGTGCCCTAGGGTCTGTTTCCATTCGGCACGCTGTGCATCGGTCCAACCCAAGGGCATAGCGCTCGGCACGGCAGCGTTCAACG
This sequence comes from Chitinophagaceae bacterium, assembly GCA_035914595.1. GTDB lineage: Bacteria > Bacteroidota > Bacteroidia > Chitinophagales > Chitinophagaceae > UBA1952. The sequence continues at coordinate 455 of JAMIQN010000111.1, forward strand.
AATCCACCAGTGCCTGAATAGGTACTGCATGAGTGGTGTCACCCGCCATGGCATTGAGTTTCGGCGCCATCGCTTCGGCGCGTGCGGCAAACTGTGCGGCCTCCGGCTGATGGGCATACAGGTAGGTCGCAATCTGCAGAGTGTCCACATTCAACAACACGACCCCGATTAGTGCTACCCAAAAGGTGAGCGGCCGCACATACTTCTTCTTCATCTCACCGGACAGGCGGTCCATGTTTGAATCGAACCAGGCTTCTATTTTCTCCCGAAAAATCTGTAATGAATTTTTGGTCGCCGCTGTGCCGCCTGTCGTCAGGTTTTCCGGCGCCGCGAGCCGCGCTTCCACACCAAAAAATTGAATCGTACGCAGCAGCTCCAACGACAGCATAGGGCCTCCGTCCAGAGCCTTCCCATTTTGAATGCGATGCAGCAGGTCGTCCAGGTTTGTTGCGACAGGCGCAGAAGGCTGGTTGGGATCAAAGCTTAGTTTCTCGAAGAGTGCCGTCGAGAAATTTTTGGCATCCATGAAGGACGCGGAACGCCCCTTCTTTGAAAGCGCAGAGGTCAGGCAGTGGTCTGCCAGCGACTGCCCCAGCTTCATCACTTCACCATCCGGCTGTATGATTTCCTTATTAAAAATGGTCATGAGCCAGCGCGTAAGAACCTTAGCCCGCATGTGCTGGGTCGTCAGAATACTCTCCACAACGGCACTGCAAATGATGCTCATCACGAAGTAGATGAACGTGAGGCCGAGGATCAGATCAAGGATGGGAAATCCGGACATAAGCAGAGGAGTTCTTAGGCGGGCGTGTCTTTGGATTTGGCAGCAGTCGCCACTTTGTTGACGGCATAGGGTGCCATGCCGATGCCTAATGCAAGAAGGATGGCCGGCAGCCGGGAGAGGTCAGGCGGTAGGCCGTTTACTAAATAGAAGAACAGGAAGAAGCAGGCACAGGCAAGGCCAACGATGAACAAGAGCATCGCGCTGATGAAGGCGATGAGTCGTGATGCACTGGGCCGATACACCGGTGGCCCCGGCTCCTGCAAGGCGATGAATGCAGCATCTTCTGCCTGCCTTGCTGCCTTAAGTTGTTGCGCGTCGGGCTGTGCCTGCGCCTCAATTTCCAGCCTTGCTTTTCGCGCAGCGATGCACTGCATCACTCTGCCGAAATCCATGCTCGATGCAGACACTTCAATGGTCGGAGGAAAGAGCCGCGACAGGCCGACGAGCGCAGCAGCATTTGGCCCGGACGTCTTACTCTGTTGCGCCATCTGATAATCGCTCTCAGCCATCTTCAGAGCTTGCGTTGCATCATTCACTGCCTGCTGCTGGTCGGCCGTCGGATTGTCCTTATCCAGCTTGCTTTGGGCATCTGCAAGACTTGCTTTCGCTGCCTGAACTTTTGCATCCATTTCAGCAATTGTCTTCGATGTAAAATCGCTGAGCCAGTTCTTCATCTTCGAGGCACTATACTCGGGATTCGGAATAGTCAGCTTGTCCTGTGTGTTTTCAGAAAGGGCATCTTTCAGGCTAAAGCCCCGGCGCCTTCCAGCTACAACCAGAATGATAATCACAACGACTGAAAGGCCGCAAATGAGCGCAATCAAAAACCACCCGAGTGTGGCTCCATGCGCCGTCTTGTGCAGGGGAGGGTTCATACCCATCAGCCGGACCGAAGCTGCTTCCAGGATGTTCGATTCATTGCTGCGGCGAACGGACTCACGTTCCAGACTATCGTAAGCCCTTCTGGAAATGCGGAGTGCTGCCACAGCCGTGGCTGAATCAGCAGGCGATGCAGCTGCAAGCCTAAGGCTATCGCGGAGCATAATTGCGCGGCTCGTAAGGGCTGCCTGCCGGGCATCGGATGCGGCCTGCATTTTCTCTGCAAGGATGGGGCTCAGGCCCGCGAGCAATGCAGAATCTGATGATGAAACCCGGGCCTGTGCCGCGATGCTGCAGCCAAGCAAAAGGAGAAGCCAAAGCGTTTTCATGATCTTAGATTGAAGAGAATGCAGCACGAGGTTGCCGGTGGAAATGCGCGAGAGTTCAAGCCTGTAGGCAATCCGTTTTTGAAGCGGATTAAAGCTGATTTAGCCTTCGAATTGGAATCCCTCAAAACGATTGAGCCAACCCTTGAGGAACTTTTGCTGGCTGGGGTTTAAGGCAACTCTGTCCTTGGCCCGCTGCACACGGACACCTACGAGTTGGTCAAAAAATTTATGGGCATCTACAGAGTTAATAGCAGTGATCGTCTGGTTGCCCACCTTGCCGTCCACATCTATGCCGAGCAGTTCCTGGGCCTGCCGGACTGCAATGGCGCCGGAGGTCACATGCCAGTCGAAAAGGTAGTTGGCCACCGACTGAGAGTTGATGTCGTTGCCGCGGATATCATCCCAAAACTGGATGCGGTAGAAGTCTGCGATTAGGGCATTGAGCTTATCGCCCTGCGGCCCTTTGATGAAGGCGCCCCGCTTGATAGCTGTCGTCTTTTTGTAGGCATCAATGATGGGCCAGATGGCACTCTTGGGCCAGTGTACGCGCGCGATGCCGCAGTAAGTTTCGCCGCCGGTGTCGCCGGGCACATTTGCATATCCGCCTTCAAAGCGGAGGGTTTTTTCGAGAGCGGGTTGAAGGTTTGCCATGATGATTTTGATTGAAAAAAGTGAGATGATTGGAGAGCGGAAGAAGTATGGTTGGTGTCAGAACTAAAGTTGTTTTCGTTTCGCAAAGAGGCTGTAGTTGAAGCCCAGAATAGAGAAGAAGCCGCTGCTCTGAATTTGCTCATCCTCGAATTCTTTTCCCAAACTGAAATTGACACTGACGTCCTTAAGAATCCGATATGAAACCTGGGCTGCCAGCCGATAGGTGAAGCCCTGGTCATGCCGGTAGAGCCGCTCATTGCCCAGCATATAGGGCGACTGCATCCAGTACCAGCGCAGCAGGCCTTCCAGTGAAAGGTTGTATTGGCTGCCCTCTTTGAGGTAGGCAAATCCGAGGTCGAAATTGGAATGAAGCGTATCGCTGTTGCGGCTCATGAAGCGCGCCGTGGCGGCAAACAAATCGGTGCGGGAAACGAAATAGGAGGCCGTAGCCCAGGCACCCACTTTCTCCCAGGACCGGTGCTGCGTCATGTTGAAAGCAGAGGCTCCTGCAAATTCAAGTGCGAAGCCCTTCCGCTGATACAGCAAACGACTAAACTGCATGCGCATCGAGCGATTCAATTCAGACAGCCGATTTTCCACTGCCCGAAGAAATTCCTTGATACTATTCGTGTTGTCCGTGTATGCCGGCATCAATGCATTGGCTTCTTTCTCGAACTGGATCAGCAGCGCACCGTCCAGATTGAAGTTTGCCGCATTTTCCTTAATCCATTCAATTGCCCGGGCACGGCTGGTAAAGGAATCCAGTGCAATACGCCGCGCCGTTGCAATGAGCGCCTGCAGTTGGTTGTAGGCCTGCAATTGCATTTTCACTACCGCCTGGCTATCCACGGGCTGGCCATTCAAAATCATGAATCGAAAGCCTGCTCCCAAATTGTTGTTGCCGGTGGCAGAATCCTTCACCGTAGCAGCAGACAGCGTGAGGGTTTGCTTGATGGTCTGCAGCGGGGACGGATGGATGTATTCCTGCGCCGTGAGTGCGGGGTGGCTTTTCAACCAGTACGGCGAAACTTCCAGCCCCAGATTCATCAGCAGTTTGCCATCGGGGCCAAAGGCGCTGAGCACGTCTGCTGCCAACTCTTTCGTGCCCGTGGGTTTCATCACGGCGGCAGGCTCGAAGCTGAGGATGCTGAATGCGGGGCTGGAAGGAATCGTGATCTGTTGCTCATTGCTGTCGTTCTGCCCGAAGGCAAGGGAAGGCAGGAGGCACACGAACAACAAAAGGGAAGTCGGCAGATGCTTCATGAATGCTGGATTCTTATGAAAAAATCAACCTCATCATGTTCTGCCGGCACTTTGAATTTGTAGGGCCCAAACCTGGTCTCTGCCGTGCCTTCATGAATGCGAACAGTGACGCTGGTCCAGTTGGTTTCTTTCAGCACATCTGTGATGTGAGCAATCACGTCGGTGTACTTTCCGAGGACCTCCGACTTCTTTCCCAACACGGCCGCATGATCTATGGCCAGCAAGTGTCCGCCCAGTAAGATGGTATAGGAGCCTTGTTGCCCATCACCGATGAGTACGCTGCAAATCAGATTCTGAGTGTCTGTTTTCGGCAGGTAGTGCTCCGTGAATTCTTGTTCGTGAAGTGACATGACTTTGAGGGTTCGGTACTGTGTTTTATGGGCGAATCAGAGCACAGCTCCGTAAGCCTCCGTGAAAGCTGCTTTCGCGTAATCAAGAGAGGCATAGGCAAAGCCCTTGTCGCCCCAGCCGGTGCCCCAGCTATTGCGCACGATGAAGGAAGTAGGCGTGTAACCCACGATGGCAACGGCATGGCCTCCGCGTATCGTATTCTTCTGGTACTTGCCCAGGACGCCTTTGGTAGCCGTCGCATTGTCCCAGGTGGCATCTACACCCAGGCGTGTGAGGATAGGCCCTTTCGAGGCCAGCCAGGTGCGCCAGTGGCTGGCATTCACACCCAAGTTGAAGTAGGAAGAAATCTTGCGCTGGGCCGCAATGGCATAGAAGGTCTGAGCAGAGTTGCTGTAAAGATGACCGGACTGGAACGGCAGAATATCGTCCAGCACAGAGCCATACTTACGGGCAATGTCCAGCGCTGCTTTCAGGCTGGTGCCATCGTCTTCAATGAAAGTGGTGGGCTGGCTGGTAAACTCGTCTGTTTCTTTTGCAGCCATCCAAATGAAGCGTGGCGACATAAGCTTGTCCTGCGGCAGGCGCCCTGCCTTGACGAGCAGCCAGCGCAACACACCATCGGCGGTAGCCCAGCCTACACAGGAGCCGGTATTGCCCTGGTCGTTGATGCCCCACCAGCGCTCCCGCAAATCCACGCTCGTCGGCGGGCGATGGACAAGGCGGAAGACAGCAGCATCGGAGGCATGGCTAAAAGTCCAGTCGCGGTCTTGATTACGGGATGGGATGATGTTGAGGACCCGTTGGATGACATTGTCTGATGCAACGGACCGGCGGGTTTTCTTCGGTGTGGAAGAAGCACTTGCCTTTTCGGAGTTGGGTTTTGTAGCCATGATTTTGGGTTTTGGCCCTGCCGCGCGACTGACTTATTCAGTAAGCTTCGTAGCAGGTAGTAAAGGGTATTTTTTTGAATAGAAAATGATTCATTCATTTCCTTCCCCCAAGCTATAACCAACAGGCATGACTACAAATTTTTTGATGTCTTTTTTCTGTTATGGGCTTTTTGTTTTTTCCAAAAGCGATTTCGACTCTGAGCGAGGAGCGGCAGGGGCAAAAAAAAGCGACGACCATTATGGGCCGTCGCATCAGTTGCAGTGACGTTTTGAACCGAATGGCTATTTAGGCCACCTCCAACTGAGCTTGCTGCACCTTCTCCTGCAAGGCAGCGAATAGCTGCTCGCGCAAGGGGTTCTTGGCCCCATTGAGCGATGCGGAGCGCTGTACGAGTTCTTCGAAAAATTCGCGCGTGTTTTGGCACATTTCCGGGTCGTGCGTCAGCATCATGTTGTGCGTGCAATGGTTTACAAAGACGGTGTTGAGTCCGTCTGCTTCTATCAGAGTAGCATTATTGCATTCGTAGGCTTCGTTGAAGTAAAGCAGGAATGGGGCGCCACCGCAACGGTCGCCGTTGGGAAGGAGTTTTTCGCCACGCTCTGCCTGCCTGCGGAAATGCTCAATCATCGCCGAGAGCTGTTCATACAGAAGGTTGGCTGTTTCCTGCTTTTCAAAAAGCCCCTGTTTTTGGTAGTAGGCAATTTGTTGAATCGTGTTGGCGACGCAACCCGGCCCCCAGATTTCTGTAGTGGGAATTTTCAGATAAGCCTTGTTGATTCGCGGGCAAACTTCGCCCAGCGCATGGTTGAGGTCGTGGTGCTCAAATGTGGTGCGCGCATAAGCCGGATGGCCAATGATGGTCTTGATCCAGTAGAAATATTTGAACGCACACAAGGCTGAAAAGGGCATGAACTCAAAGGCCAGGAAATCACGAGCCTCGTAGTAGATCATCTTGTGCACGGCCTTTTCCACCCGTTGCGTATGCTCCAGCAGGCCATTGAGGTAATTGCGAAAGTTGAAGCCTCTTGCCCGAAGCCAGTTGCCATAACACACAGAACTTCCCGAATCAATCTTCAACATCGAATCAATCGAAATACGGAAGTGGCGGGACAGCGTTTGCAGTTCAGCAAATGACAATGATTTTTCTCCTCTGATTCTGCGATAAGCACTATCCGGGCTTACCTGCAGCAGGGTGGAAATCTCCTCAGCCAAAGACAGGTTAGCAGGCAGAATCTCCCGGATCTGGTCGAAGAGTTGCTGCTGAAGTACGTCCGGCTTCAGGACAGGAAAATTGATAGTAGCGACTGAAAACATGGGCGCTGCTCACGAAGGGTTGATATTTCGGATATCGTGAGATGGCCAAAAGTATAGGGACACCTTGGCGATAGATAGCACTTACTATGCCTTTAACGCTTAGATAAGGTACTGTTAACTGGCTGGTTAGAAATTTCGTATCGGCTTTTACCGGAAGATGTTCGG
>JAMIQN010000112.1:0-18049 GCA_035914595.1 Chitinophagaceae bacterium
GCCTATTCCTTCCCGGCATTTGTCAGGCCCAGAAGCAAGGGAATAATTGGTTTTTCGGCTATAGGCTGGGGCTTGATTTCAACACATATCCTCCCACAAGTATTACCGGCAATACCGGCACCAGTGGCTCCGTCCAGGCCGGTACCGCCGTCATTTCCGATACCTCAGGCCGCCTGCTGTTTTACACCGATGGCCAAAACATTTTCAACGCCCGACATGCTTACATGGTGAATGGAAAAAGCATCGGCGGCTCTTTGAAATCGCAGCAAAGCAGCATCATCCTGCCGCTTCCGGGCAGTGACAGCCTGTACTATGTTTTCACTTCTGATGCAGGCGAAAACTTTGAGACCTGGATTACGCCCCCAACCAGGCCCACGGGCTACAACTACAGCATCGTGGATATGTCGTTGGATCGCAAGAGCATAGACACTACGCTGGGAGCGGTGATTGCCGGCAGGAAGAACATTCATCTGGTGGACAGCGGCACCGAAAAACTCTGTGCGGCTTCGGACGGAATCAATGGCTACTGGATTCTCGGTCACCGCATGTTTTCAGATTCCTTTGTGGCCTGGCATCTGAATAGTGCTGGTATTTCTCCCATGGTGGTGACCCGCATTGGTCCTGTGCTGGGCAGCGTTGATGCGCGAGGTGGGGTGTATGGCAGCTATGGTCAGATGAAGTTTAGTCCCGACGGCAAGAAAGTGGCTACGGTCAATTATGACAACGACGATTCGACCTCAACCTTAGACATTTTTGACTTTAACCCATTGACCGGGCAGCTCAGTAATCACTGTTCCATTTTATTGCGAGTGCATGTTTATGGAGCGGAGGCCTTCGGGTTAGAATTTTGGCCGGATGGCTCAAAGCTCTTCATCACCAGCCGGGGCCTGGCAACGAGCAACATGTATGTCTTGCAATTCAACCTTGGCGGAAGTTGCGCAAGTATCGCCGGATCAAAGGACACAATCGGTACGCGTGCCAAGTGGTTCTACCCATACAGCATTCAGGCGGCAACGGACGGGAACTTGTATGTGTCTTATCGGGACAACTGGAATGATCGCGTCGTGCTCGATCGTATTACCAAACCGGATGGTGGGGGCAGTCAACCGAGGTATGACACGTCAGTGAATACCTGGAACAGTCAGGCAGTGGATTTCTTGCCACAACTCCCCTCCTTCGTAGCCGGTTTCCGCTATCATCTGTCCAATGTTTCGGTGCCTGCTGCCGGTGCTTCCACTATCAAAATTCAGGTAAGCCCCAACCCTGTAAATCAAACGCTGCGGCTCACAGCTACCGGCACTTCCGGCAGGCTCCACGCCACCATCTGCGATGCTACCGGCAGGCAGCTTACCCGTTGTGTATTACCGGCAGAGTTGGATATGAGCGCCCGTCCGGCAGGCATGTATTTCTATCGGGTGTATAGCGATAGAGGCATGGTGGGAGCCGGAAAATTTTGGGTGCGGCATTGAGGCGAAGCGCTGAGTAACCGAATGCCACATGGCGCAAAAAATAATACTTAAATACCGTTAAAAAACGGTTGACAGGGTATTGTGGGAAGAGTAGGTTTGTGGCTCATTAAAATCTAATTGAAACGAAAAAGCTACTCCTCACCGCCTTCCTGATGTGCTCACTTGCCGCTTTGGTGCAGGCTCAGAAGACAATGATCATCGTCAACCACACGCCGTGTGAATGGTGGATAACGCCGTATATGGACTTCCCGTGGGGCTTAGGCCCCGGTGGAACTGAAGTACATACCACGACATTCTCCAACTTGGTGGCACCGAACACTTGGAGCGTGATTGCGCCTTCTTGGCCTTGGTATGACAATTTGAATAACCCAGTGCCAGCATTTGACATTGCGTGGATATGGTGTTACGTAACACTTAGTCCTGCATCCTGTAAAGGTTATGGTGTCAAGTTAAGTGGAACCGATATGGGGCAGTCAACCTGGGCTACCAGCATAATGCCAAGTAGTACGGGCCTCGTCAGTTGTTGTGGTGACAATACAATCACCTGGACGGACCTCAATAATGGTAACGTTCAGATCGACATCTGGTAACGAAGCCTTTTCTATCAAACAACCATTTTTTTCCTTTAGAAAATACATGATTCTTATGCGTATCATAGTCGTCCTTTTGGCCTTATGGTTGTCGGCGCCCGGCATTTGCCTGGCCCAAAAACAGGGCAACGTCTGGCTGCTGGGAGACCAATGCCGTGTTGATTTCAATTCGAATCCACCCACGGCAGGTACCGGGTTTATTACTGTTGGCGGTCCATTAGTGCAGTCAAAAGCAAGCATTTGTGATACCGCCGGCAGGTTGCTGTTTTTTACCGATGCGGTAGCTATCTACAATAGCCGGGGAAATTTTATGGTTAATGGGCAGAACATAAAAGGACACCTTTCTTCGCAACAAAGTAGCATCATCCTGCCGCTTCCGGGCAGCGACAGTATATACTACGTGTTTACCTCAGATGCCGCAGAGAACTACATAGCTCCGCAACATCCCGCCGGCTACAACTACAGCATTGTGGATATGTCGTTGGATCGCAAGAGCATAGACACCACGTTGGGGGCAGTCATACCCGGCTGGAAGAACATTCATCTGGTGGACAGCGGCACCGAAAAACTCTGTGCGGCTTCGGACGGAATCAATGGCTATTGGATTCTTGGTCACCGCATGTTCTCAGATTCCTTTGTGGCCTGGCATCTGAATAGCGCCGGCATTTCTCCCATGGTGGTGACCCGCATTGGCCCTGTGCTGGGCAGCGTTGATGCGCGAGGAAGTATTTACGGCATTATTGGCCAAATGAAATTCAGTCCTGACGGTAAGAAAGTAGCAACGGTGAATTATCGGAACTCAGATTCCACATCCACCTTAGACATTTTCGACTTCAACCCATTGACCGGGCAGCTCAGTAATCATTGTCAAACAGTGCTGCGCAGCCACTCCTACAAAGGTGACATCTATGGCCTTGAATTCTGGCCGGACGGCTCGAAGCTTTTCATCACCAGCAATGCAATGGGCAGCCGGTATATGTACGTCTTGCAATTCACATTAGGGGGTAGTTGTACTGCAATCGGCGGTTCTATTGATACCATCGCTGAACGCGACCGCTATGTGGCAATCCTACAGGGCATGCAGGCGGGCCCGGACGGCAATGTATATGTCGGAGCGAAGTACATTTTCACTCAGGAAATAAAGCTGGACCGAATTACCAAACCCGATGGCCCGGGTGGCACCATTCGGTACGACACTTCTGTCTTTAGTTGGAGCAATCAGTCGGTCGGATATACCGCTGATCTCCCCGCCTTCGTAGCCGGTTTCCGCTATCATCTGCCCTATGTGTCGGTGCCTGCTGCCGGTGCTTCCGCTATCAAAATTCAGGTAAGCCCCAACCCTGTGAATCAAACGCTGCGGCTCACTGCTACCGGCACTTCCGGCAGGCTCCACGCCACCATTTGCGATGCTACCGGCAGGCAGCTTACCCGTTGTGTATTACCGGCAGAGTTGGATATGGGCACCCGTCCGGCAGGCATGTATTTCTATCGGGTGTATAGCGATAGAGGCATGGTGGCAGCCGGGAAATTTTGGGTGCGGCATTGAGGCGGAGCGGGCCGGGCCGCCAAGATATTTTTTGCACCCATGCTTGCTTTTTTTAAGGTCTGAATTATCTTGGTATCACGATTCGACGATGGTCCGGTTGATTGGCGAAACATCTCCCTGATACATTCCGCAACCGTAAACCAAATACGACAATCGAATAGAGAAAGGCGGTGCTTCGGCGCCGCCTTTCTTGGCTTCAGACCATAGCCAAGCCTGGCAGAGACCCTAATTTTGCGCGCCTCAAAAAAACCAGTGGAGTCATGGCAGACGTACTCGAGGATTTTGACCCGAATTCAGTCGGCATCCGGAGCAACAACATTTTCGGATTGCCCTTCAAAGAAGAGGACGCACAGGTGGTGCTCCTTCCCGTACCCTGGGAGGTAACGGTCTCCTATCGCCCGGGCACCGCACGCGGCCCACAGCACATCTACGATGCCTCCAAGCAGGTGGATCTCTACGACCCCGATGTGCCCGATGGCTGGAAAAAGGGCTTTTTCATGCTGCCCATAGACCGCAACATCCGCAAGAAGAGTGACTACCTCCGCCAATGCGCCGAGTTGATCATTTCGCACCTTACGGAAGGGGGCAAGGTGGAAGACAATCAGCAACTTGCAGGCAAACTCTCCGAAGTAAATGCAGGCGGAGAAATGCTTTTCAAATGGGTGAAAGAACTGACCGGACGCCTGCTGGACGATGGCAAAAAAGTTGGTCTTATCGGTGGCGACCATAGCAGCCCGCTCGGGTTCATCGCAGCGCTGGGCGAACGTCATCCTGACTTTGGCGTCCTGCAGATAGATGCCCATGCCGACCTCCGTGAGGCCTACGAGGGCTTTGTGTACAGCCATGCTTCCATCATGTATAACGTTGTGATGATGGTGCCCCAGGTGAGCCGCTTGGTGCAGGTGGGCATCCGCGATTATTGCGATGAAGAAGCAGCCTTCGCCGCCGACAGCAAGGGCCGCATTCACACCTTCTACGACCAGGCGCTGAAAGAAGAGCAATACGACGGACGGACCTGGCGTAGCCAATGCGAGGATATTATTGCAGCCCTGCCCGAGAAGGTCTATATCTCGTTCGATATTGACGGTCTCGACCCCAAGCTCTGCCCTAATACGGGCACGCCAGTACCTGGTGGATTTGAGCTGGAGCAGATCACTTATCTCTTCAAGAAGCTGCGCCAAAGCGGTCGTCAGATTATCGGTTTCGACCTGAATGAAGTCTCTACCGGCGAGCATAGCGAAGGCATAGATTCCATCGTGGGAGCCCGGGTGCTTTACAAGCTTTGCAACTACCTACTTTAGCGCCCGCCCCCCGGCATTCGTGCACCGGCAGTTGTGGTTGACAGGGGCCTTACTTCGCTTCGATGCCCCACACCGCCCCTCCCGATCGTAAACGACTGCACCGCGCCTGGAGCATGTACGACTGGGCCAATTCGGCCTACAATCTTGTCGTCACTTCCACCATCTTCCCGGCCTACTACGCGGCAATCACCACCCAGCGCGACCCGCAGACCGGCGCTATCCTCAATGATTCAGTTCGGTTTTTCGGCAGAACCTTTCGCAATTCGGCCCTCTTCGATTATTCCATTGCGGCAGCTTATCTGATCATCGCGCTGCTCTCACCGGTGCTGTCCTCCATCGCCGACTACAAGGGCAACAAGAAATCTTACCTCCGCTTTTTCACCTTCACCGGTGCGCTTGCCTGTTGCGGGCTGTTCTTCTTCGCACCACGCTGGACGCCGCATTATATCGAGTTGGGCATCCTGCTATCGGGCATTGCGGCCCTGGGCTATTGTGGCGGACTTGTTTTCTACAATGCATACCTGCCCGAAATAGCGCTGGAGGAAGAGCGCGACCGTGTGAGTGCCCTGGGCTATGCGCGTGGCTATGTGGGTAGCGTGCTCTTGCAGATTGTGTGTTTCGTTTTTGTGTTGAAGCCGGAGCTGTTTGGCTGGCTGGGCATTGGCGATGCCGGCGATGCGTCACGCTTTTCGTTTCTGTTGGTAGGCCTTTGGTGGATCGGCTGGGCGCAGATTCCGTTTCGTCGCTTGCCCCGCGGCACGGCACAGTTGCAACACCGCGAACATTCCCTATTGAGCAATGGTTTTCATGAGCTGCGCAAAGTGTGGCTGCAGGTAAGAAAGATGCCCGTGATACGCCGCTACCTGCTTGCCTTCTTCTGCTACAGCATGGGTGTGCAAACGGTGATGCTGGCCGCTACCATCTTCGGGGCGAAAGAGTTACACCTTGCCTCGGGCCAGCTCATTGCCACGATTCTCGTCATTCAGTTGGTGGCTATTGGTGGCGCTTATCTGATGGCGGCCTTGTCGCGGCGCATCGGCAATCTGCAGGTGCTGCTGCTGACAGTGCTGGTGTGGGTTGCCGTGTGCGTGGCTGCCTATTTCACCACAACGGCCTTGCAGTTTTACGTCCTGGCAGCAGTGGTGGGCCTCATCATGGGCGGTATTCAGAGCATGAGCCGCAGCACCTATTCCAAGCTCATGCCGGTCACCGAAGACACTACTTCTTTCTTCTCTTTTTATGATGTCTGCGAGAAGCTGGCCATCGTGCTCGGCATGGCTTCCTTTGGCTTTGTAGAAGAGCTGACGGGCAACATGAGAAACTCCATCCTAACACTGATTTTGTTTTTCATTCTTGGTGCGGCCCTGCTGCTGACGGCCATTGCGGCGCAAAAGAAGAAGGCACTTACCTGAGTCGCTTAGCACCGCGGTGGGCCTGCTTTCGAACAAACTTTCTTTTGGTGGCACCTTTGTGTAGCAACCCATCCTTAGAAGGGAAATTTTTCAAATCATGAAGCTCTATACGATCAATGCCGGCCATTTCAAACTGGACGGCGGCGCCATGTTTGGCGTGGTGCCGAAAAGTCTATGGAATCAGGCCAACCCTGCCGACGAAAACAATATGTGCTCCTGGGCTATGCGCTGCCTGCTGGTGGAGCACGGCGACCGCCGCATCCTGATTGACAATGGCATGGGCGATAAACAGGACGCTAAGTTTTTTGGCCATTATTATTTGCATGGCAACGATAGCGTGGAGAAAAACCTGGCCGCGCATGGCTTCAAGCCCGAAGACATCACCGACGTATTCCTGACCCACCTGCATTTCGACCATTGCGGTGGCTCCATCCGCCGCGATGCATCGGGCAATCTGGTGCCCGCTTTTCCTAATGCGCTGTACTGGACGCATCGTGCCCACTGGGCTTCGGCCACTACCCCCAACGACCGAGAGAAAGCTTCTTTTCTAAAAGAAAATATCCTGCCCATGCAGGAGCACGGGGTACTTCGCTTTGTGGAAGCCGCCGATGGGGAAGAATGGCTGCCTGACTTCCGCGTGCATATCGTCAACGGACATACCGAGGCGATGATGTTGCCGCTGCTGCACTGCAATGGACGAAAACTCCTCTACTGCGCCGACCTGATTCCCTCCATTCACCATATCCCCATGCCTTGGATTATGGCTTATGACATGCGGCCGCTGGATACGCTCACGGAGAAAAAGGCACTGTTGCAAAAGGCTGCCGATGAAGATTGGCTCCTCTATTTCGAACACGACCCCGTTGTTGCCTGTTGCAGTGTGCAGCAAACCCCCAAAGGCGTGCGTGCCCTGCAGAAGATGAGCCTGGAGGAATGCTTTCCGCAATAAGTCTGGCCGGAAACATCCATCCTTTTTTTCTAAGTGAAAAATCTGCTGCGACAGGCCTTTGGCTGTCTGTTCGGGCCGTGATGTCGCAATGATGCTTCAGGCTATGCCAAAATGCCACAAGGAAAGGTTGCGGCCCATTTCTTGACAGTACCTTCGCGCGCATGTTTAAAAAGCGCAGCATGATGAACGAAGATCAGAAGGGCCATTCTCCTGAAAACATGACTGAAAATGCTACCGTATCAGCGGCTGAAGAGCAGCTCGCACAGGCCATTAATACCGATGAAAACCGCGCGGGAATCGAAGGCCTTGCCGAAGAAATGACGGAAGAGGGCGACAGCAAACTGCAACAGGAATTGACAGAACTGAACGATAAGTATCTGCGCCTGGCTGCTGAGTTTGAAAACTATAAGCGCCGCACCAACCGCGAACGGGTTGAGTTGTTACAAACCGCAGGCAGGGACGTGATTTCTTCCCTGCTCGAAGTGCTTGACGATATGGACCGGGCCGAGAAAAATCTGGATTCCGACAACATGGATCAGATTAGAGAAGGCGTTCGTCTCGTGTTTACAAAACTGCGCAATACCCTTCAGGCCCGAGGCCTCAAAGCAATGGAAGCCCAGGGCAATGACTTCGACCCCGAGCTGCACGATGCCGTAACCGAGCTGCCGATGGAAGGCCAGGAGGGCAAGGTGGTGGACGTCATCACGCCCGGATATTTTCTAAACGATAAGATTATTCGCCACGCGAAAGTGGTAGTGGGTAAATAAGCGCGCGGCGCTGCATCCTTCATGAGCAAACGAGATTATTACGAGGTGCTGGGCGTGAGCAAAAACGCCAGTGCTGATGAAATTAAGAAGGCTTACCGAAAGGTGGCCATGCAGTTCCATCCGGACCGCAATCCAGGCAATAAGGAAGCCGAGGAGCGTTTTAAGGAGGCGGCAGAAGCCTACGACGTGTTGAGCGATGCGGATAAAAAGGCTCGCTACGACCGCTTCGGTCATGCCGGTGTGGGTGGTGCTGCCGGCGGTGGTTTTGGTGGCGGCGGCATGCGCATGGAAGACATCTTCCAAAACTTCGGAGACATTTTCGGCGAGGATATGTTCGGCTCCTTCTTCGGCGGTGGTGGCCGCGGCAGCCGGCATCAAGGCTCGCGCGGTTCCAATCTGCGGGTGAAGTTGAAAATGAGTTTTCAGGAGATATCCGCCGGCGCCGCTAAGAAGATTAAGGTGAAGAAGTACGTGGTCTGCGACAACTGCCACGGCTCCGGTGCGCGCGACAAGAACAGCGTGCAGACCTGCGGCACCTGCGGCGGACAAGGCCAGGTACGGCGCCTACAGCAAACCTTCATGGGCCAGATGCAGACTGTGACCACCTGCCCTACCTGCAATGGCTCGGGACAAACAATCACCGCCAAATGCGGCGTCTGCAAAGGCGAAGGCCGCATGTATGGAGAAGAGACGCTGGACTTGCAAATTCCCGCGGGTGTGCAAGAAGGAATGCAGCTTTCCATGAGTGGTGCCGGCAATGCCGGTGAGCGTGGCGGCCCTTCCGGCGACCTACTCATCGTGATTGAAGAAGAACGTCATCCTCACCTGCGTCGCGCCGAACTGGATGTGGTGTATCAACTGCGCATTTCATTCCCCGATGCGGTGCTGGGTACCAGTGTGGAAGTGCCTACGATAGACGGTAAGGCACGCCTTAAGATTCCGTCAGGCACACAGAGCGGAAAGATTTTCAGGCTGAAAGGGAAAGGCTTCCCGGCATTTCAATCCTATGAAAAAGGAGATGAGCTGGTAGAGGTGGCCGTCTGGAGCCCGCAGCAACTGACCAAAGAAGAAGAAGCCTTGCTGGTACGGCTGAAGGAATCACCGAATTTCCAGCCCGGCCGTGAGTCCGCTCATGATGATGAGAAGGGCTTCTTTGATAAAATCAAGGACGCTTTTAGCTAAGCCGCAATCAGCCTTCTTTCAGGCGAATACCCGTCTTGGTAAACTCAATTTTACCTGCGCGATACAGACCGCCGGTGGTCATCTTAAACGTCTTCTTGCTCATCCCAAAAAAGTTGCGGATGGCCTCGGGATCGCTCTTGTCGTTGTAAGGGAGGTAGCCGTCATTTTGCGCCAGCAATGCCAGCACCTGTTGGGTGGCATCTTCCACGCGGGCATAGCCGGGCTGGCCCGCACCAAGGTCCATTTTCCCGTCCGGACGAATGGTCTTGATAAATCCGGGTAACACCTCGCCCGGTTCATAATCCCGAAATAGTTCGCTGAAGTAAAGGATGCCTACTGCGCGGTGGTTGATGATGGCCACGTAGCCCAGCTCGCTGCGCCGCCAGATCATCAGCGACACCGGCTGCAATTCCTCAAAACCTTCGCCTGTTTCTGAGAGTTGCGCATCGAATTTTTCAGTGGCGGCCACTCGGCCCGTGCGTGTATCTCGGTAGAGCCGCACCAGATAATGACCGCCTTTCACCATGTGCGAACGCTGCTGCGAGAGCGGTACGAACAGATCTTTCATCAGGCCCCAGTCCAGGAAGGCACCCTGCCGCGTGGTGCTCACACAGCGCAGCTTTGCGATTTCACCAACTACAGCCAGCGGCGTTTGTGTGGTTGCAATGAGGCGGTCTTCCGAGTCGTGGTAGAGGAATACGTGCAGCAGCGTATCAGCTTCGGCATCCGGTGGTGCAAAGCGCGTGGGGAGCAGGATTTCGCCCGCCTCACCCCCATCGAGATAGAGGCCGAAGGCTACCCGTTTCACAACGCGCAGTTCCTGCCATTCGCCGGCTTGTATGGCTTCCATTGGGGGCTTTTTTTTGAAAAAATGAAAAGGCTCAGACGCCGATTTCGCGTTTCACGGATTCCAGGATGTGGGCCGTCTCTTCGTGGCTGTTGCCCTCTGCGTAAATGCGCAAAAGAGGTTCCGTACCCGAGGCGCGCAGCATCACCCATCCGCCATTGCTGAGGTGATATTTCATGCCGTCAATGTTTTCTGTGCGCACAAATTCATAATCGCCGAAGCGGCTGTAGCCACCTGCCTGTGCCGTGCGGATGATTGCTTCTTTCTTTTCGTTGGCAATGTGCATATCGGCGCGGTCGTACACGAAAGGGCCGACGACCTCATACACCTCAGCCACCAGCTCTTTCAGCGTCTTGCCCGTCTCGGTCATGAACTCGTAGATGAGCAGTCCGTCGTAGATGCCGTCGCGCTCGGGGATATGACCTTTCACGGCAATGCCGCCACTTTCTTCACCGCCTACCAGCACGTCTTCGCGGGTCATGATTTCGGAGATGTATTTGAAGCCAATAGCCGTCACTTCAATGGGCAGCCCATAAGCTTCTGCCATGCGCTTCACGCGGTCGGTAACCGAAAAAGCAATGGCCACCTTTCCGTTCATCTTTTTGTAATGATGGAGGTAGTGGATCAGCAGCAGGATAATGTGGTGGGCATCCACAAAATGGCCGTCTTCATCGTACAGGCCGATGCGGTCTGCATCGCCATCAGTGGCTAAGCCCAGCTTCAGTTCCGGTGTTTGTTGCAGGGTCTTAGCGAGGTCGCGGAGATTTTTGTCGAGCGGCTCGGGCGCCTGTCCGTGAAAGCCGGGGTTATGGTCGCAGTGCAGCAACACCGCGCCCGGCAGCAGTTGGCGAATGATGTTTTGGCCGGCGCCATACATCGCATCGTAGGCCAGTTTGAAGGGTGATGCCTTCAGTTTTTCAAAGTCAAATTTTGAACGGAGATAATCGGCATATTCCTTTTCCAAATCCACCCACTGCAACAATCCCTGCGCTTCAAATTCGGCAACTGAAGTGGTCGGCATTGTGACCTCTTCGGGAATCAGCGCTTCTACTGCTGCGATGTCGGACGGGTTGGAAGGCCCGCCGTGAGCGCCTTTCAGCTTGTAGCCATTATAGGTTGGCGGATTGTGTGAAGCCGTGATCACCACGCCCTGTTGTGCCTGATGCTGCAACACGCCGAGTGACACCATCGGTGTGCTGACGAAGCCTCGTGCGATGTGCACGCGGACCCCATTGGAGCAAAGCACTTGCGCCACGATTTCTGTAAACAGCGGACCGCCAAAGCGACAATCGTGTCCCACGACCACAGTTGGGTTGGTATGTTGCTGCAGCAGCCAGGCTGCCAGCGCCTGAGACACGCGAGCCACATTATAGACGGTGAAATCCTGGGCGATGATGGCACGCCAGCCGTCGGTGCCAAACTTGATTTTGTCGGGGATCATAGGCTCGCTTTAAAGAGCTGTGAAGATTTGTTTTTGAATCGGGCGCCAAAAGTAGGAAAGCCCACCTTCGGCATGAATTTCAGCCCGCTGGACTGCGTTTTGTGGTAGCGTTGCTGTTCTAAATTTTCATTTCAGAAATGAGCTCATTTCTATCCATAAATCCGGCTACCGGCGCCCGACTTGCCGGCTATGAATCCGCTTCGCCTGAACAGGTGGCGCGGGCATTGAAAGCTTCCGAAAAAGCATTTACAGCCTGGCGCGAAGTGCCGCTGAAAGAACGCTCGAAATTGTTGAAGGCAGTAGCACAGGAGCTGCGCAAACAGCAGGCGAATCTCGCAGAGCTGGCTACGCTGGAAATGGGAAAACCCATTGCACAAAGCAGCGCTGAAGTGGCAAAGTGTGCGCGCACCTTCGATTACTATGCCAAGGAAGGTCCGGCTATGTTGGCGGACCAAACTGTCGAAACCGAAACACGCTCTTTCATCAGCTTTCAACCTCTGGGCACCGTACTGGCCGTGATGCCTTGGAATTTTCCCTACTGGCAGGTCTTTCGCTGTGCGGCACCCATCCTGATGGGGGGGAATGCCATGCTGTTGAAACATGCAAGCAATGTCAGCGGATGTGCTCTTGCCATTGAAAAAGTGTTTGTGGCTGCAGGTGCACCCAAAGGGTTGTTTCAGACTTTGCTATTACCCTCCTCCGAAGTGGAAGACCTGATCGCAGAACCGCAAATTCATGCGGTGACGTTTACCGGCAGCACATCGGCGGGTGCTAAGGTGGCAGCGGCAGCAGCAGCGCATATCAAGAAGCAGGTTCTTGAGTTGGGCGGCTCCGATGCCTACATCATTCTGGAAGATGCTGACCTGGATCTGGCCGTGAAAATCTGTGCTGAAGCACGGTTGGTGAACAGTGGCCAGAGTTGTGTAGCTGCAAAACGATTCATCGTGGTGAAGAGCCTGCGTAAGGAGTTTGAGCAACGAATGACAGAAGTGTTCAACAAGATTCGCTGGGGTGGCGACCCGCTGGATAAGACGATGGACATCGGGCCGATGGCACGGCTGGACCTGCGCGATTCATTGCAAGAGCAGGTGACGGAAAGCGTGGCTGCAGGCGCTAAAATCCTTTGTGGAGGAGCTATTCCCGATGGGCCGGGCGCCTTTTATCCGCCTACTGTTTTGACGAATGTGAAGAAGGGAATGCCGGCCTATGATGAAGAACTCTTTGGGCCGGTGGCAGCCATCATCGAAGCGCGCGACGAAGCCGATGCATTGCGCAAAGCCAACGACAGCATCTATGGTCTGGGGGGCGCCATCTTTTCGAAGGATAAGAAACGGGCGGCGATGCTTGCTGCGCGCGAATTGCAGGCCGGCAGTTGCTTTGTGAATGCGCAGGTGCATTCCGACCCTCGGCTGCCTTTTGGCGGAACCAAGAAGAGTGGCTATGGACGTGAGTTGGGATTGTTTGGCATACGGGAGTTTGTCAACATCAAGACGGTGGTGGTAGGGTAGTGGAAGTGGCTGTAGCGTGATTCAGTTTCCCGCAGACCTCGCAGACCCTCGCAGATTTCTATCTTGCTCCCTTCATCTTCCAACCTCTTTCCGAAGTGTTTTCCTACCTCGCCCTCGGCGATTCCTACACCATTGGCGAAGGCCTTCCTGCTGCCGACAATTTCCCGAACCAGACGGCGCGCCTCCTTACGGCACGCGGACTGGATGTAGGCACTCCCGTCGTTATCGCCACCACCGGCTGGACCACCGACGAGCTGGCTGTGGCCATCCATGAGCGGGCTATTCAAGAAACCTTTTCTGTCGTCAGCCTGCTGATCGGCGTCAACAATCAATACCGCGGCCGCACGATCATGAACTACCGCGACGAGTTCCTGCGCCTCTTGCAACAGGCGGTTCAGTTTGCCGGCGGCGTCACCGAGCGGGTGGTGGTTCTGTCCATCCCCGACTGGAGCCGGACACCTTTTGCATCAACAGCAGAGGCCGGTCAGCGCAACCCAATCAAAGTCGCGGAGGAGATAGATGCCTACAATGAGATAGCGCGGCGGTTAAGCACCGCAGCCGGTTGTGGCTGGATAGATATCACACCAAGCACCCGCGAACATGCGCAGCTCCCGGATTATTTGGTGGCAGATGGTTTGCATCCTTCGGCCAAAGAATATGCCCTTTGGGCGGAGCGCCTGGCAACGGAATTTGCCCGCGTGCTGCGCGCTTAATGGAGGTTTTCGCGGAGCCGTGCAAAGAGGCGGTCGAGCTTTTCCTTCTTCAAAATCTTCTGGCGCGTTTCGCCTGATGCAATCAAACGATCGCCAACCCGCGCTTCAAAAGGCGTGACGATTTCATGCCCCGAAATTTCGCCGAGTGTTGCAGTAAAATGCACCGTCTCGCCGATGACGGCAGGCGAATGGTGCGTGATGACCACTGAAGTGCCGATGCCTTCTTCATCTTCATCTTTCATGTCCAAAACAAACAGGCGGCCGGTCCATTCAGCATCGCGGGCCAATGAAAAAGTAGAATACACCGGATGCACGATTTGCTCCTGAAAGCTGGGGGCGTCGGCTGCCGTCACCAGATGGGAAAACTCCTTCGTGTCGCCGGGCTGAAAGATGTTTTGCATTGTTTCAAAGGTGGCAATTTTGGCCGCAGGCCACACCCGAAAACAACCTTCAACGATGATGAATCTGGAGCAACTCAGCAGCTATTGCCTTTCCTTTCCCGGCGCTACGGAAGAGGTATTGTGGCAATGCCATCTCGTCTATAAAGTGGGTGGAAAAATGTTCTGCATGGCCGACCTGGAGCGGCCCGGCAGGCTTCGCTTCAAAGTAGATGTCGCTGATTTCGAACCGCTCATTGCCGAGACGGAACTGCTGCCGGCGCCGCATCTGGCACGTGCCCACTGGCTCTTAATCGAAGAGGGAACTCACTTCAAAAAGCAAGAAGTACAGCAATTCATCGCCACCTCCTATGCACTGGTTCGTGCGAAACTTCCCAAGAAAATTCAGGCAATGCTTGGCTGAGCAGAACGCTCACCAGCTTTCAGCAATCAGGTTTTGCGCGGCTTCCTTTTGGCTGCCGGAAACAGCACATTATTCAGGATAAGCCGATAGCCCGGCGAACTGGGATGCAGGGCCAGGTCGGTAGGTGGGTCGCCGAGTGCGTGCTGATAATCCTCGGGGTCGTGGCCGCCATAAAAAGTCCAGGTGCCCTTGCCATACTCGCCGTGGATGTAGCGCGCCTCGCCGGTGGGTTTGTATTCGCCCATCACCAGCACATTGCTCTTGAGCAGGTCTTTGCGGAAAGCCGTCGTCTGCCCCATGAACCCTTTGATGGTGGTGGTGTGATCCTGGCACAGCATCGTCGGCACCGGGTCTGACTTTGCCGAAAAATTGAACAGCGTGAAATAGTCCAGCTTCATCGGCACCATTCGCCCATTCTCCGGACTGACGTCAATGTTGGAATACTCGTACACGTAAGGCGTCGTGATCAGCGTAAAATTTTTGAAGGCAAAACAGGCGTCATAATTCAGTTTTTGCTGGGCATCGGGCGCGGGAGGGTCGCCATCGAAAGGCACATCGCAGATGTCGGTGCCTTCTGCAGCCAGAGCAATATCGTAGGTGTCGGTGGCGGAGCACATCGCAAACAGATAGCCGCCGCCGGCCACGAAATCGCGAATCTTTTTAGCAACCGCCAGCTTCAGTTGCGAGACTTTTCGAAAGCCATGCTTTGCAGCCATAGCCTCATTCGTGCGTACCTCTTCCTGATACCAGGCGGTGTGCTGCTGGCCAAACCAAAACTTGCCATACTGCCCCGTGAAGTCTTCGTGGTGCAGGTGCAGCCAGTCGTATTCGTGCAGCTTGTCGGCGAGCAGCTCATCATCATACAGCTTGTCGTAGGGAATCTGTGCGTAGGTGAGTGCCAGCGTGACGGCATCATCCCAGGGTCGCTTGTTGGGCGGCGTATAAACTGCAATGCGCGGCGCCTTTTCCAGCTTGATCACATCACCATTGAAGTCCGGGTTGGCAATGGTTTGAAGGATGCCTGTGTATTCCCCTTCGCTGATCACTTCATAGCTCACGCCGCGCAGTTTGCAGAGCCTCTCAATGGCCTCCACATCGTCCATCGCGAAAGAGCCGCCTTTGTAGTTCAGCAGCCAGTCCACGGGCACGCCTAATTGCAGTGAGGCATAGGCTACGCCATATGCTTTGAGGTGCGCCACCTGTCCGTCCGCATCCATCGGGATGAAAATTTTCGCAGCGTGTGCAATACCTGAAAACAGGCTGGCAGCGACCCAAAAAATCAGAGCAATCAGAGGAAACCTAAGCGCGCGGAGCGACATCCTTTTCACATCACCAAAGTACGGGAATGCAGGCTGCGGGCCGATGGCGCTGCGGCTACGTTTAACACCGTCTTACGCGCGGGCCTACCTTTGGCGCTCTTTATCCTTATGGCTGCCTATAGCAATTTCAGGGCAGGCCGCGCGCTCGTGATCGCTTCCTTGCAGGCGATTTTGCGCAGCCCCTCATCGGTCGTTTTTGGCCTCGCATTTCCGCTCATTTTTATTCTCGTCTTTGGCTTCCTCGGCGGTGGCAAGAGCGGCTTTTCCAGCTCGCTTTCTCTGGCCCCCGGCTCGGATACCACCAATCCCATCTACGCAGGTTTGAGACAGATGAAGGGCATTCGCTGGAAGCATTACCCCGATGCGGCAGCACAGGATGAAGACCTCCGCCGCGACCAGCTCGCAGCCATTCTTTCCATCAATAAGAAAGGGGCCGATTCGCCCGGCTATCATGTGAACATTCGTGCGGCATCCACCGAAATAGCCGATGCCTATCAGCTTCGCAGCATCATCCAAAGTCTGGTCTTGCACAGCAACCCCCAACTGCTGGGGCAGATGAATGCCGTGGCCGATTTGCATGTCGAAGAAACCGTCGTTCGCGAATACAAACAGATAGACTTCATCCTGCCCGGCCAGCTTGGTTTTTCACTCCTCGCAGGCTCTGTGTTTGGCACCGCTTTCGTCTTCTTCGGCCTGCGACAAACCCTCGTGCTGAAGCGCTTTTTTGCCACGCCGGTGCGCAAGAGCACTATCGTTATTGCCGAGGGGGTGGCGCGCATGATTTTTCAACTCCTCACTGCTGTCGTCATCATCGTCATCGGCTACTACTTTTTTGATTTCACACTCGTGCATGGCTTCGCCACCTTCATGGCGCTGATGGCCCTGTCCGCCCTTTCCATCATGGTGTTTATGGGCTTCGGCTTCGTGGTGAGCAACGTGGCCAAAAACGAATCCGTGATTCCCGCATTTTCCAACATCATCACGCTGCCGCAGTTCTTGCTTGCCGGCGTGTTCTTCCCCATCTCCGTCTTTCCGGCCTGGCTGCAACCGCTCGCAAGCGCCCTGCCCTTAGCCTTCCTCACCGATGCTCTTCGCAAGGTTTCCTTCGAGGCTGCCAGCTTCGGCGCCATCTCCTGGGATGTGCTCTGGCTCTGCGTTTGGGGCGTCGTACTCTACGCCATCGCCAGCCGGATTTTCAAATGGGAATGATGCATTTCTTCCGCATCATTCGGCTTGGTTGAAATGATTTTTTGTTAGTCAGCTTCTGCACTCCGATGCAGCATTTTCGGCGATGGCACCGTTCAGGGCTATTGCTGCTATCGGGCTTTTCCCGGAAGAAGGAAAAGTGTTTTCCCTAACGTTTAGCTTCATGGAGCGGTCTCTTAAAGGGACTTTAAAACCTGCTTTGTTTTATGAAGCGCGTAGCTCTATTTCTACTATTCTGCCTGCTGAGTGCAGGCATAGCTTCTGCGCAGCACCTCCAGCTTACCGACACGAAGTTTTACTGCAACGGCCATGATGAGCCTTTCGGAGTGCTCTTCGACGTGGTGCAAACCCATGACGGCGGCTTTCTGTTTGGAGGCAATACGCTGGATTCCGGTGGGGGCATCATTCCGGTTTGTACTTCCCACTGGCGCCATGCCATCATGGGGCGTTTAGACAGCCTCGGCAATGTGGTCTGGATAAAGAACATGTGCGACGTAGGGCTGAACCCTGCCTCGATTTGTGAGACGCCGGACGGGGGCTTTGCTACAACGGCGGGTCTGCCCAACACTTCACCCTTAGGCATGTTGCTATTCCGCTACGACAGTGCGGGCAACCTGCTCTGGCAAAAGAACTATGGCAGAAACGCGAGCAGCGGCGATGGACAGATAATATCTACTCCCGACCACGGCTTTCTGATTCTTGGCTATGCCAAAGGAATAGATAGTGACATCACCGTAAACTACCAGTGGCCGCCTATCACCTTTCAGCCTTACGACTGGATTCTGATGAAGCTCGACAGCCTCGGAAACAAGCAATGGGTGCGCACACTCGGCACCTCAGGAATGGATGAGTCTGATGCTGTGGTTTGTGACGGTCAGAATTATTACCTGGTTGGAGAAACAACTTCCAAAGACCATGACTGCGCGGATGTGGCCAATTTCCCTGGTTCTGCCATGTACACTATCAAGTTAGACAGTGCCGGCAATGTGCTCTGGAGC
>JAMIQN010000113.1:0-8826 GCA_035914595.1 Chitinophagaceae bacterium
GATGCCTTCAAGAAGGTAGGCTTCGATACAGCCCTTTCTGTACTGGAGCATTCCGTCGAAGAACTGGAGCGCCGCACGGACCTGGAAGTTGAGACTATCAAAGAAGTGCAGTCAATCCTGCGTGCTGAATTTGATCAGGAAGAAGAAAATGCGGAAGGCAAATCCGACGAAGGTGCTGCCGCAGATGCATCCGCTTCCGACGAATCCGCCACTCCCGCTGACGAACCCGCACAGCCCAATACCAACGACCATGCGAGCGCAGATTAAGCAATGTCCGGGCCGGCCATGCCTAATGGGCGTGGCTCCCGTAATGATGTGCATCATGGAAACATCTTCAACAACCCCCTCCACCGTTATGTAGCCTACGATAGGACCACATTCGGAAGCGCAAACAGCGGTGGACAACTCAGACACAAGCCCACGCAGTAATTAGTCTAAATTTGTTCACTCTTTTTCGCCTGTGCGGAAAGGGAAATCAAGGGTCTCAGACCCCTCCGTTTAATCAACCGAATGTCAACTGCAGTAACGAAAACACCGCGACTTTTAGCCGCAGCGAAAGAATTTAATATCGGAAAAGGGACCCTGGTCGAATATCTTGTCGGCAAGGGTTTCGGCCTGGTGGATAGCCCTGCCACCAAGTTGACTGAGGAAATGTATGATGCGCTGGAAGCGGAATTCGCTCCGGACCGGTTGGCAAAACGCAAGAGCGATGCAATTGCCCTTCCCAAAACTGAAGCCCGCAAGGAAACAGCAGCGCCTAAGACGCGCACTGCTGCGCCCGTAGCAACAGCAGAACCCGAACCGGCTCCAGCCCCCCAACCCGTCGAAGTAGTAGAAGCACCACAGCCCGAACCGGAAGTCGTAATGGCTACTCCCGAGCCGGAAGTGGTAGTGGTTCCCGAACCGGTTGCAGCAACGCCCACACCTGCATTAGAACCTGAAGTGGTTCCTGAACCTGTCGGGCAGACACCGGAAGCGATTGCAGACACCAAGGTGGAAACGGAGCCGGAATCCGGGCATATTGAAGTAGTCCGTACTAAGCTGGAAGGCCCCAAGATTCAGGGAAAAATAGACTTGGATAAGCTAGCGCAGCCTGCGAAAAAAGCAGCACGCAAATCGGCGAAAGCCGCACAGGCTGAAGAGGCTCCGGTCAAGAAAACAGCCGCTAAAAAGAAGACAGAAAAGGCCGAACCGGAAGCTGCACAATCTGTGGCAAAGACAAAGGCAAAAGCAGTGAAGCCCGCAGCACCGGTAGTGGAAGCACCGAAGGTTCCCGAAGCCCCCCCCACTGAAGAGGCCAAGCCGGAACACATCGAAACGAAGGCGCCCCAGCTCGCCGGGCCAAAAATTATTGGACGTATTGAGCTGCCCATTCCCGAGAAAAACGCTGCCGGACAAAAGCGCGACCGGAAGCGGATACCCATCCAAAAACGCGAAGGTGTGCGCCCCCAAACAGGTGGCGGTGGCCGCAGCAGCAGCGTAACAATTGGTGCAAGCCCAAGTGGCCCCAATCAGCGCAACGGCCGTGGTGGCAGCAATACAGGACGCAAGGGCACAACATCAGACAAGCCTCAGGAGGTAGATAGCAAAGAAATTCAGCGTAAGATTCAGGAAACCCAGGCACGCCTGGCCGGTGGCGGCAGAAATGCACGTGGCAACAAGGGCAAGTATCGTCGCGATAAACGCGAACTGATGGCCGAAAAACGCGCAGCTGCCGAATCCGGTGAAAGCAACGTAATCCAGGTGACTGAGTTCATCTCGGTGAGCGACCTGGCCAACCTGATGGATGTGTCGTTTGCGGACGTCATCTCCAAGTGCATGAGCCTCGGCATCATGGTTTCCATCAACCAGCGCCTGGATGCTGAAGTCATCGAACTCGTTGCTTCGGAATTTGGATTTGAAGTTCAGTTCATCAACCTGGAACAAGAGGTAGAGGGCGAAGTGGAAGAAGAAGCAGATCGGCCGGAAGACTTGGTGCCGCGCGCCCCGATTGTAACTATCATGGGCCATGTGGACCACGGTAAAACCTCCCTGCTCGACTATATCCGTCGTGCGAATGTGGTGGCCGGTGAAGCGGGTGGCATCACCCAGCACATCGGCGCTTACCAGGTAACGTTGGAGGGCGGCAAGCGCATCACTTTCCTCGATACGCCGGGCCACGAAGCCTTTACAGCCATGCGTGCGCGCGGTGCGAAGGCCGCTGACGTAGCCGTCATTGTGATTGCTGCGGATGATGCCATCATGCCTCAGACGCGTGAAGCTATCAGCCACGCACAGGCCGCACAACTTCCCATGATTTTTGCGCTCAACAAGATTGATAAGGAAGGTGCCAATCCGGAGAAAATCCGTGAACAGCTTGCAGGCATGAACATCCTTGTGGAAGAGTGGGGCGGCAAATATCAAAGCCAGGAAATTTCGGCCAAGAAGGGCCTGAACGTGGATACCCTACTCGAAAAAATCCTGCTGGAATCGGAGTTGCTGGAATTGAAAGCCAACCCTAATCGCGAAGCATCAGGCTCTGTTATTGAGGCCTCACTGGATAAGGGACGTGGTTATGTGGCCACCATTCTGGTTCAAAACGGAACCCTGCATCAGGGCGATATGATTGTATCCGGTCAGTATTATGGCCGCGTAAAAGCCATGTTGAATGAGCGCGGTCAGCGGGTGCAGCAGGCAGGCCCTTCAGCGGCGGTGCAGGTGCTTGGCCTCAGCGGTGCACCGCAGGCCGGTGAAAAATTCAAGATGTATGTGTCGGAGAACGACGCGAAGGAAGTTGCCAACAAACGAGCGCAAATCCTGCGCGAGCAAGGCATACGTGCCCGCAAGCATCTAACCCTCGACGAAATTGGTCGCCGCCTGGCATTGGGCAACTTCAAGGAGCTGCCGGTAATCATCAAGGGCGATGTGGACGGTTCTGTGGAAGCGCTGTCCGATTCACTGCAAAAACTCCCCACCGAAGAAGTGGCTGTAAGCGTGGTGATGAAGGGTGTGGGTGCCATCACCGAGAGCGATGTCAACCTGGCCACGGCATCGGATGCCATCATCATTGGATTCCAGGTGCGGCCTACGCATCAGGCATCACGCCTCGCCGAACAGGAGAATATTGAAATCCGCAGCTACAGCATCATCTACGATGCCATCAACGAGATCAAGAGCGCCATGGAAGGCCTGCTGGAACCCACCGTGGAAAAGAAGGTGGTGGCCAATGTGGAAATCCGCGAAGTGTACAAGATTACCGGCGTAGGCACAGTAGCCGGATGCTACGTACTGGATGGCAAGGTCAGCCGCAATTCGAAGTTGAATTTGCTGCGCGACAATATCGTTGTTTACTCCGGCGAACTTGGCTCCCTCAAGCGCTTTAAAGACGATGTGAAGGAAGTGGCGCAAGGCTACGAATGCGGTATGAGCATCAAAAACTACAATGACCTCCATGTGGGTGATGTCATTGAAGCCTATGAGGAGATAGAAGTGAAACGCACTTTGTAAAGCACTAAGAAGAATGCCGGCCTTGTGGCCGGCATTCTTCTTTCACAGTCCTCAATCGCGGTTGTAGCAGCGGGGGTATTGGGCGAATCGGCTACACTCTTTTGAAGCCAAGAAGGCCTTCCCGAAAGGGCTATTCCACCCTGGCAATCAGGAAGAACAGACAACCTGCAAAAAGTTGCCTCTTATGCTTCCTCACTGGCCGTTAGGCTACGGAAAACCTCTTCCAGCGACTGCCCGGCATTCTGCATAGACCCAATTCGCACATCTTCGTTAAGTGCCCACTGCATCAACTCGCGACGGAGTTTATCTGCATCCTGTGTGTAGAGCTTCCAAGTCAATTCTGAAACGGATTCAGCCTTTCGAACGCCTTTAAGCTTGCGCAATACAGCCTCTTCCACCCTGTCTCCAAAGCTGACGACAAGTGCCTCCGTTTCTGCATGGTTCTTCAGTGCATCTACGGTATCGTCGGCTACAATGCTCCCCTGATTGATGATGATGACCCGGCTGCACATGGCCTGCACCTCCTGCATGATATGGGTCGAAAGAAGTACCGTCTTTTTATGCCCTGCCTGTGCTATCAACTCACGAATTTCTACAATCTGATTGGGGTCCAGCCCGGATGTTGGTTCATCAAGAATCAGCACCTCCGGATTATGAATCATTGCCTGCGCCAGGCCTACCCGCTGCTTGTATCCTTTGGAAAGCGCACCCAGTTGCTTGTGGGCTTCCCGCCCCAGCCCGGTGATGCTAATCATTTCGTCGATGCGTTGTTTCGAGCTCTTTCCCAGTTTATGAATGGCCGCAGTAAAGGCAAGGTATTCCCGCACGTACATGTCGTAGTAAAGTGGATTTGCCTCGGCCAGATAACCGACTCGCTTGCGCACTTCCATGGTCTGTGTCTGCGTATCAAAGCCACACACGGTAGCAGTGCCGGATGTAGGCGCCAGGTAGCCCGTAATCATTTTCATCGTGGTGCTCTTGCCTGCCCCGTTGGGCCCCAGGAAGCCTACGATTTCACCCGGCTTTAATTCAAAAGAAATAGCGTTGACCGCCTTCTGTTCTCCGTAAATTTTAGTCAGCGATTGGACGCGGATAGACATAGGCTGCAAACTTACGCGGGCACTGTGGCATCGGTGGAAAGTTTCAGGAAGTACAGCCTCCACAACAGCACATTTTAGCAAAACTCCTTCCTATAAGCACAAAAAAATACCGGGCATTGCTGTCCGGTATCATCAAAATCCTGAGGGGCTTTTACTTGCGCTCTCCGTTGAAAACGCAGGTGCTCTTGTTGCCGGGAGCGTTGATGCGGCTGATAACGACATTGACATCGTTATGGTCAATGACCAATTGGGCCTGGCGCGTATAACCACTTGAATCCACTAAATCCGGAACGACAATGCGATTGCCATCCGCTACACCGCGGAAGGTTTCCTGACCGTTGTTGTGATACAGGTGAAACTCCAACACATTGGGCTCAGCGACCTGATACACGTCCAGCGTATCATTCAATGCGGGATAATCATCGCAGTGATTATAGCCGATGTAAGTGCCGATGAACTTAGCGGAAGTCTTGATTTCGCATTCGGCGCCTTCATAACCGGTCGGGCAACGACAATAGCCTTCCGTGCAGGCGCTGCCATTCTTACAAGACAGTTGGGTACAAGGATCCGTTTCACAGGAGCCAAACAATACAAGACCAAAGGCCGTAAGAGAAAGGGAAAGTGTTAGTAACGAAAGCTTCCAGCGCTTCATGCAGAATGGTTATTGTGGCGCCAAAGTACAAAAATATCTGAGTAGCTACAGGAGCATTTTGCCCTCTTCTTCACAGGCGATCAACAGGAACTTACAAACATGAACTGATGGCTTACAACCCGTGTCTGAAAAGGCTTTTGCCTCTATCTGCTTAGTTCCTTCGGTCAACCCCCCAATAAAGTTTCTGCCGAATCGTACGCAGGAAATTTTGCTCGTCCGGCCGGATGAGCGAGATGCAAAATGCCTCTCTACGCACCGCTATCTGCACATTGCTGGTGATGCTTTCCATTCTTGCATCCAGCGTAGCCAGAAATTGTTCCGCCCGGCCTTCCACCTCAAAGGATATCACACTATCGTCACTGACTACGATGGGCCTTGTATTGAGATTGTGAGGAGCCACCGGTGTAATCACAAAGCTGGATGCCTGCGGAAAAACCACCGGCCCGCCACAGCTCAACGAATAGCCGGTAGAGCCTGTCGGCGTGGACACAACCAAACCATCCGCCCAGTAGGTGTTCAGGAATTCACCATTGATGTACGTGTGAATCTTGATCATGGACGAGGAATCCTTACGGTGCAGCGTAAACTCATTGAGCGCAAACGGGGCCTCGCCAAACAGCGGCACTGATGAATCCAGGTGAATCAGTGAGCGGCGATCTAACGAATAGGAGCTACGTACCAGCGAGAGAATAGCCTTCTCCACATCATCGGCAGGCACAATTGCCAGAAAGCCCAAGCGGCCCAAATTGATCCCTATCAATGGAATATTGGAGGCCCCCACAAAGGAGATTGCATCCAGCATGGTACCATCACCGCCCAGAGAGATCAGTACATCCGTTTGCGGAGGCAAATCCGAGTGGCCCGTAAAAAGTGGTGGCGACACCGGAAACGGCAGCCAGGGTTGCAGCCGTTCATAAAAATCCTTGTAGATGACGAAGCTGATTCTATACTGCTCGAGCAACTGAATGACGTGACGAAGCGTAGGTATGTTGGCCTCTTCGAAGCTGCGGTTGTAAAGGGCTACGAGCATGACGGTGCGCCAAAGATAACCAAGCCCTTTGCCGTCCAAAGCCCGGTTTGGCGCACGTGGGTTTCTGTATTTCGCAAAGGCTCCATTCAAAAAAAGAGAAGGCCACCTCTTTCGGGTAGCCTTCCTGTTTCAAAATATGGGTCCGTTATCCTTTCAGCACCGTGCGCGAGATCACGATCTTCTGCACTTCGCTGGTGCCTTCGTAGATCTGGGTAATCTTCGCATCACGCAGCAGGCGCTCCACATGAAACTCTTTCACATATCCGTAGCCGCCGTGGATTTGCACCGCCTCGTTAGTCACCCATTGGGCAATTTCTGAAGCATACAACTTAGCCATAGCCGCAGCCAGGTCGTAGTTGGCATGTTGGTCTTTCAGCCAGGCTGCCTTCAGGCATAGCAGGCGCGCGCCTTCAATAGCAGTAGCCATATCGGCCAGCTTAAAGGCCACCGCCTGGTGGTTCATAATTTCCGTACCAAAGGCCTTGCGTTCTTTCGAATATTTCAAAGCCAGTTCATAGGCGCCACTTGCAATGCCCAAAGCCTGAGAGGCAATGCCGATACGGCCACCGGCCAGCGTTTTCATCGCAAACTTGAACCCGAAGCCATCGTCGCCAATGCGGTTTTCCTTCGGCACCTTCACGTCCTGAAACATGATGCTGTGCGTGTCCGAGCCACGAATGCCCAGCTTGTTTTCCTTGGCACCCACGGTCACGCCCGGCCAGCTTTTCTCTACAATCAGCACATTGATTCCGTGGTGTCCTTTCTCGGGATAGGTCTGTGCAATCACCAGATACGTGTCGGCTGTGGAGCCGTTCGTAATCCAGTTTTTCGTTCCGTTCAGCAGGTAATGGTCGCCCTTGTCTTCTGCTGTGGTGCGCTGCGAGGTTGCATCCGATCCGGCCTCAGGCTCTGACAGCAGGAAGGCCCCGAAGGTGCTACCATTGGTCAGTGGGCGCAGGTACTTTTCGCGCTGGGCATCGTTGCCAAAGGTTTCAAGGCCCCAGCACACCAACGAATTATTCACACTCATGGCCACCGATGCCGAGGCGTCCACTTTCGAGATTTCTTCCATCGCCAGCACATAGCTCACGGCATCCATCCCTGAGCCGCCCCATTTCGGGTCCACCATCATGCTCATGAAGCCCAACTCACCTAGCTTCCGCAATTGCTCCAGGGGCACCTTCTGCTTTTCATCGCGCTCAATAACGCCGGGAAGCAATTCAGTTTGTGCAAAATCACGGGCAGCCTGCTGCACGGCCAGTTGTTCTTCGGAGAGTTGAAAATTCATACCTATTAAAATTTTGGCCGCGAAAATACAAGTTGTAGCCTGCCCACAGGCGCCGCCCCCGCCTGATTCGCATCAGCCAGGCATCCCGATTGAAATTCTTTTGGAGTCAGCTTTCACAACCCGATGAAGCATCCGTTGCGACGCTCCGTTCATCGTTCGTCAGTCTGTGCGGCTTTCCCCTTACGATGCCACAGCACCGCCTGTGTCTTGCGGCATTTCTGCCTTTCTAAGACCAAAAAATGGTAGCCGTCGTCCAATCTTTGCGCACCTAACCGTCCCAACTTCACGGCAACAGACGCCCTGTTACTCATGTATATCCTGAGCCTTTGCTGCATCGTGCTGGCCCTTGCCTATGGTGCACTCATGCTCCTCTACCGCCTTGGCTGGCAAAGGCAGGCCTCCTTTAAAATCCCCGAAGCATACGAGGCCCAAACGCGCATTTCCGTCATCATTCCCGCCCGCAACGAAGCAAAGAATATCGGCAATTGCATTCGCTCGCTGCTGGCCCAGGACTACCCTGCCCCGCTTCTCCAGATCATCATTGTGGATGATCATTCTCAGGACGATACCGCCACACTGGCGCTGCGCGAAGGCGGAGGCCGTGTGCAGGTCATTTCGCTGGCAGAGCACGTGGGCAACCGACCGATCAACGCTTATAAAAAGGAAGCCTTGACAGCCGGCATTGCCGCAAGCGATGGTGAGCTGATCATCACTACCGATGCCGATTGTGTTGCCGGCCCGCACTGGCTCTCCCACATAGCAGCCTGTTATGAAAAGACGCAAGCCGCTATGATTATTGGCCCGGTAAACATGGATGGCAACGGCAGTGAATCCGCCATTTTTCAGTCGCTCGATTTCATGATGATGCAGGCCATCACCATGGCAGCGCACCAACTGAAGCTGGGCGGCATGGCCAACGGCGCCAATCTGGCCTTTTCCCGAAAGTCTTTTGATGCGGTGCAGGGGTATGCAGGCACCTTGCATCTCGCATCTGGCGATGATTTTCTGCTACTTCACAAAATGGCAGCAGCCTTCCCTGACGGGATTCATTATCTGAAGGCGCGCGAGGCCATTGTTCATACCGATCCGCAACCTAACTGGGCCTCTTTCCTGCGGCAGCGCATTCGCTGGGCATCCAAGAGCGGGCACTATACCGACCGGCGCCTGACGGCCATTCTCGGCGTAGTCTATTTTTTCAATCTCAGCCTGTTGGCATTGGCCATTGCAGCCTGCTTTCATCCGGCCTTCTTTCGGCCATTGCTTACCTGCC
>JAMIQN010000114.1:0-6776 GCA_035914595.1 Chitinophagaceae bacterium
CGTGTCAAACTCGTCCAGCACAAGGAATCGGATGGCTTCTGTATTGATGTTGCCGTGGCGGATGTGGTCGGCGAGGCGGCCCGGTGTGCCGATAATCAATTCGGGGCTGTTGCGAAGCGCATTCAGCTCCTGTTCGCGGCGGCGGCCACCAAAGCAAAGTGCGGGCTGTTTGCCGCCGGCCCTTTTCCAAACGGAAGCAACCTGCTGTGCCAGTTCCCGGGTGGGGACGATGACGAGCGCAGGAGCGGAGCCTTTTTGCGAAGCGAGAAAATGAGGGAGCAGGTAGGCCAGGGTTTTACCGGATCCGGTAGGGGCAAGGAGGACGAGGTCTTGTCCGGATTGAACCGTTTTTAGCGATTCTTCCTGCATTTGCGTCAGCGCATCAAAGCCGAGGCGCGACAGCACCTGATCCACCATGGAGGCTGACATAGCCGGTAAAATTAGGTGGCGTTCGGGACGTGCTTTCGATTGAAATCCTTCTTAGGGAAAGGGCAGAAAAATGCCTCAGCAAATTTTCAGGAGGGAAGGAATGCTGAGGCTGAAATGGGGGAGGCGGATGGGGAATAGGGGCTGTCTTTCCAAGATTGACCGCCAAATTAGTTAGATTTATCTCAGAAAAATGCCAATTCGCCGATGGGCGGCTGGCTAACTCATTTGTTAACAATCCTTTCTTCAACGATGACCAGACTGACACCACTTTCCTTCCTATGCCTTGTAGGCTTGGTAATTCTGTCCGCCGCACCGCTGACACCAACGAGCGCCCAGCCGACCCATTATTTCCCCGGCTCAAACATCAATTACACCGGTGGCTCTAACAGCTATCCACTCAATTCCAGCTTACGCAATAAATGCCAGTGGCTTTATCTGAGCTCTGATTTCAACTCTATTCCTTCCGGGCCCTTCATGATCACGACGATCTACTTCAAGCCATCGCGGAGTAGGTCCAATCAAAGTATTTCCAGCTTTACAATCAAACTGAAGAATACAACGCTTACTACCCTGAGCAGTGGCTCCTGGGTTAGTGGCATGACTACTGTTTACGGGCCAACTACGGCCACCATTACCACAACTGCCAATAGCTGGAAGGCCATCACCCTTTCGACCCCTTTCCTATATACCGGTGGGAATCTGATTTTTGAAATGTCGCATTCCGGCTCGTCCACAGGAATTAGTATCAACCAGTATAATGTTTCCGGTAGAAACGGGAGGAAGTATGGCTCCAGGACCAGTAGTTCTTCGGCTGGGGTGGATCGCGCCACTGCACTTTTTGGTTTTGATGGAGTGCCGGCATCTTGTAGTGGCACGCCCGGTGTTCCTTCCATCACGACCGCACCGATGACCACTGCCAGCCCGATTTGTTCCGGTGGCACCAAAGCCCTGGCAGCTTTTGACCCTAATGCCCCGCTTACCAATCTTGCTTATAGCTGGCAGCAGTCTTCGTCATCCACCGGGCCATGGGCCAATGTGAGTTCCGGAAGTGGTGCTACCACAACCAATTATACTACCGGTGCGCTTACTGCATCCACCTGGTTCCGTTTTGGGGTGAAGTGCAATGTCAGCGGTATTACCACCTATTCCTCTCCTTATCTGGTTCGGGTAGGTGCGGCACAGCCGGGTGCAATTAGTGGTCGCTCGGGTGCCTGCCCCGGCGATCAGGCGACTTTCAGTGTGCCTGCAGTTCCCGGTCATACATACACCTGGACTTTGCCCACCGGCTGGACTGGCAGCTCTACCACTAATTCCATCACCGTGACGATGGGGAATTCAGGAACGATCTCTGTGACGGCAACTGGTTGCGGTGGCACTTCTGTTGCACGAACGAAAGCAATTGTCCCCGGGAATCCTCCGCCCAAGCCGGGAACAATCTCCGGCAAGGCCCTTGTCTGTGCCGGTACCGCACAGAAGTATAAAGTACTTGCCGTCCCGACTGCACAATCGTATGTCTGGACCTTGCCTAATGGCTGGTCGGGCACCTCATCTGTGGACTCTATTACAACGCTTGCCGGAACGAGCGGAGGCACCATTCAGGTAACTGCCGTCAATGGCTGTGGCACTTCATCTGCCCGCACGAAGACCGTTTCTGTGATTAACAGCCTTGCTAGCCCCGGAACGATCACCAGCAGTGCAGGTTCCGGCCCTTATTGTGCAGGCCAGCTTTATACACTTAGCATTACGGCGGTGCCGGGCGCTACGACGCATGTGTGGACACTTCCCACCGGCTGGTCAGGTTCCAGCAACGGGACTTCCATTCAAGTGTATGCAGGAAGTAGCGGGCAGATTTCTGTAAGAGGCTATGTAGCCTGTGCCACTTCCCCCGCTGCAACCCTGAACGTGACCGTTAATTCAACGGTGAATCCTTCCGTTAGTGTCGCGCCAAACAGCACTCCAGTATGCTCCGGTCAGCCAACCACACTAGTCGCAACGCCAACCAATGGAGGTAGCAACCCCATCTATCAGTGGTGGAAGAACGGTTCGGTTCTAATTGCTTCCGGAAGTTCATACACTACTACCTCACTCGCCAATGGAGATAATATCAGCGTTCAGATGGTCAGCAATGCAGCCTGTCGTTCTACGGATACAGTGACGTCCTCAGCCTATCAGGTTTCGCTTACCCCGAGTGTAACTCCCGGCATCAGTATCAATTCGACTCCTGTCGTGAAGATTTGCGCCGGTGCGCTCATGACTTTTTCAACCCGCATCAATGGCCCTGGTGATAATCCTGCGTTTCAATGGTATCGGAATGGAGTAGCCATTGCAGGGGCCGATGATACGAGCCTAAGCACCTCAAGTATTATTGATGGCGACACCTTCACAGTCGTAATGAAATCGGATGCGGTCTGCCGCACTGATTCGATGGCTTATTCGAATAAAGTGGCGGTGGATGTGGAGCAGAATGTCGTTCCAACCATTTCCGTCAGCGCTTCCACCACCGAAGCCGAGAAGCCAGTAACCTTCACCGCCAATCAGACGGGCGGAGGTTCCAATCCTGTCTATCAGTGGATCCTGAACAATGTGGAAGTGGCGGGAGCAACGGGCCCCAACTATTCCAGCCCGGGCCTTCGGGCGGGTGATCGGGTCAAGGTTCGGTTGCAAAGCGATGCGCGATGTGCCCTTCCGTCTGTAGTCGTTTCTGATGAAATCATTATGACCAATCCCGCGTCAATTGCCGTGCTGGAAGGATGGCAGGGGACGCTTAGTGTATTTCCCAATCCAAGCTCCGGTCAGTTTGAAATTGCTGCAAGCTGGCCCGCCCGGTTTGTCGGCAAGCAAGTGCGCATCGAAGTGTTCAGCCTCGTGGGCCAATCGGTTTTTGAAGGCACCCTTCGCCCCAGTGCAACCGAATGGAAATACTCCGTTCATCTGAATGAGGCACTGCCCGTAGGCTCTTACCTGTTGCGGCTTTCCACGCAGGATGGGATGCAG
The DNA here is from genome assembly GCA_035914595.1 of Chitinophagaceae bacterium. GTDB lineage: Bacteria > Bacteroidota > Bacteroidia > Chitinophagales > Chitinophagaceae > UBA1952. Next base: position 3,424 of record JAMIQN010000114.1, read on the forward strand.
GCCCGCATGCCCATCGTTGTCTATCACTAAGGATTTGTTTCATCCGTTGCCAAAGAGAGACCCGGCCAATTTGTGCCGGGTTTTTCTATACAAGGCTGCCTCCATTTGAGATGAGCACTGTCAATTTCTTACCCGGCCTTCTTTCAAAAATGCCTGCAATGAACAGGGCTATTGGTGGAATAAAATGTTGCTTTAAAATGTCCTGTACTGTCAGGAATCTTCAGCTACCAAGCCATTCGCTGCCGCAAACCCAATAGTTGTTCGGTGTGATGGCGACCGTGCCAGGCATATTGCGCACCAAGCTCCCAAAGCGGAATCAGGCGCTGCTGCTCGGGATGAAAAAAGCAACGTTGCCACTGCGTTTCGCTCATGCTGCGCATCAGGGCAGCCCAGCGACGGTGCAGCGCATGAAGCAGGGTAATGCTGATATTGGCCGGCAGGCTCAGGCATTCGGGTGTCTCGGCCCAGAGGGCTTCGGCATAGGGCTTCACCGCCGGTTGTTCCTCTGTCAGCGTCAGTTTGAACCGAACGAAGGCATTCAGATGGCTGTCTGCGAGGTGGTGAATGGTTTGATTCATCGTCCATCCACCGGGGCGGTAGGGCGTTTCAAGCTGCCCGGCATCCAGATTTTCGATCAGGTGGTCGAGCCAGAGCGGCATGGCCTCAATGGCAGCGATCCAGGCTGCTGATTGCGTGGTATCAAACGTAGCCGGTGCTTCAAATTTTCCGATGGGGTAGCGGATGGAATCAAGTGTGTCGGACGGCGCCATGCGTTGAGAATTTGCTGTGTGGTAATAACGCTGTTCCGCTTCTGGAATCAAGATGCATGCGCTCGCGGAAAGAAGATGTAAGTAAAGGAACCAGACGGCTATAGGGAATGAAAAGAGTTACCTGCCCATCGGCATACGGAGCAATTTCATAAGGCACATACACGAAGCTCAGGCCGCTTGCGCCTACATGCACGTTCATGGTGGCATACACATCGTCCACCAACAAAGCTTCGGAAAGAGACATACCCGGCTTCAGGTCGAAATAGGCAATAGCTGCATCATCCAGCAAGGGGCGCAGTGCTGCCGTATCGCCAACCATTTCGGTAAGCTGCCAAACCTTTTTTTGAGCGAGGTCAATATTGCTGAATGAAGAAGCGCTGTAGCCATGTGCGCCACCGGTGTAAGTGCTCACGTTGATCTCCGTCACCAGCCAGTCGTCGGCGTTGTAGCGCACCTGCATCATCTCATCCTGTGTGTAGTTCAGGATAGCAGATGAAAAGCCATCTTCCTTGTTGAGCTGTATGTCCTGATTATCCTTTCGGTACCCCGCGAAGTAGGCATCCATTTCACGGCGTAGCAATGCCTCAATCGGCTCCGGACTGTGGGCATCCTGAGCGTTGGTGATTTGCTCGCGCAGGGCATCGTTGAGAAATTGATTGTGCCCATCGGGCGGCATCAAATAGCCATAGGAAGATTCGGCCTTCGGGCTTTGTTTGCGGTCCGGCCAAAGCGCCAGTGAATCCTGAAGCCAATGTGCAAACAGCACGACAGAGCCTTTGGGATATTGTTCTTTCAGATGAATCGGGCGCTGCTCGGTGCCATCACCGCGCTTCCAGGTGCCGTTGAGTGTGCGGCCGGACAAGGTCATTGCCCAGACGGCATCTTCACCATGCTGCAGCAGGATGGGCTCCCGGCCTGTTTCGCGCAGCACGAATTCCGAATCATTGCGCAGGGTGTCGTTCCAATTGAAGAGCTGCACCTGAGGCCCGGTCTTGCCTGTATAGTAGAAAACGCCGGACAACAGGCCGCCATATCGGGTAAGCTGAAGCACGATTGGATCATCACCCAGGCTGCCTGAAAATTGTTTGTAGAAATATGGGCCGGACGGAGTAACAATCGTGTCGGACTCAGAAAGGGCGGCCGAATCATTCGAAGTGTTGGAACTGCCGGGCCGGGTCGCGTTGCCGCAGGAAAAGAAGGGAAGCAGGAGACAGAGAAGGTATAGGCTGCGTTTCATGAACGGGGTTTCGCAGAAGGAATAGAATCTAAAAGTAGCAAGCGCCTTTGCATGGCTGCATGAAGCTGTGTCCGGAGCATAAAAAAGCCTGCCATCTGGAATCGTCTGGCAGGCTTTGAATAAAAAAATCTAAGGAATTACGCGATCGTGATGCTATTGTCGAGATACACGTCCTGAATGGTGTTCAAAAGCTCGACGCCCACCTTCATATCCTTTTGGAAGGCCTTGCGTCCGGAGATGAGTCCCATGCCGCCGGCACGCTTATTCACCACGGCAGTCATGACGGCTTCAGCGAGGTCAGAAGCGCCCTTGCTCTCACCGCCCGAGTTAATCAGACCTACGCGGCCCATGTAGCAGTTTGCTACCTGATAGCGGCAGAGGTCAATGGGGTGGTCGGTAGTCAGCTTTTCATACACATCCTTGTGCGTTTTGCCGAAGTTGAGGGCTGTATAGCCACCATTGCCGGCAGGCAACTTTTGCTTGATGATATCTGCCTGGATGGTTACGCCCAGGTGGTTAGCCTGGCCGGTGAGGTCGGCGGCAGTGTGATAATCCACACCGTCTTTCTTGAATGCGCTGTTGCGCAGATAGCACCACAGGACGGTCGCCATGCCCAGTTCGTGCGCATAGTCGAAGGCCTTAGCGATTTCCACAATCTGGCGGCTGCTTTCTTCTGAGCCGAAGTAGATGGTAGCGCCTACGGCCGTGGCACCCATGTTCCAGGCGTCGCGGATATTACCGAACATAATCTGATCGAAGCGGTTCGGGTAGGAGATAAATTCATTGTGGTTCACCTTCACGATGAAGGGAATCTTGTGAGCGTATTTGCGGGCTACGGCACCCAGAACGCCATAGGTGGAAGCGACAGCGTTGCAGCCACCTTCAATAGCCAGCTTCACGATATTTTCCGGGTCGAAGTAGATGGGATTGGGAGCAAATGAAGCGCCGGCGCTGTGCTCAATGCCTTGGTCCACAGGCAGGATGCTTACATAGCCGGTACCTGCGAGGCGACCGTTGTTGTGCAGGGCCGCGATGGAGCGAAGGGTCTGGATGTTGCGGTTGCTGTCCTTCCAAACGGTGCTCACCGTATTGGGGGAGGGCAGGTGCAGCATACTCTTGTCAATCGTCTTGCAGGAATGCCCCAGATAGTATTCGGCTTTATCGCCAAGGAGCTCGGTAATGCGGGAAGCGGCAGTGGTGGTCGCTGGCATAGCTGGATGGTTGGTTTAAACGGCGGCAAAAGTAAGGCCTGGCTGCCGAGCAGGGAATGCCTTCGGGGATAGTTAACACCTTCAATAGGTTTAGTCAAAAATGGTGGTGAGATGCCGGCGATGAAGGTGGCGGAT
>JAMIQN010000115.1:0-2223 GCA_035914595.1 Chitinophagaceae bacterium
GCGCATATTCAAAACCCCGATTGACGCCGGGGGCTTCCTGCACGTAGGTTGAGGTCTGGTAAATTGGGACAGAGATGGCCCCGGTGAGGGGGTCGGCGGGGATGCTCTGAATAAGAGCGGTAGCACAGAGATCGATCATGGCTTGTCGGTTTTTATGGTTGGTTAAAAAGTGACTGCGTTGCGGTCCTTCGCCACGCACCAACCCATCCAAAAAGCCACAGGTTACTCGCTCTTTCAGCAGGATACCTGCCATGAGGCAGGGCCAAAAAAAGAGCGCTCCTGATGGCAGAAGCGCTCCCGATATGAAAAGCCCGCACAGGCGGGAAATTCAAAACTGATTGCATTCTACTCATCTTCCCCCGTCTGAAAACTCCTTGCAGGAGCTGACGAGGATGGAATTAGCACCATTCTCACCAACAATGTTGTTGAGCGGTTGCTAAGGCTTCACAGGGCCATAACCCTCCACCTTTCTGGATAAGCGATGTGTGAAAAGAACTGCCGCAAAGGTGCGGTAAAGACCGCCAGACTACCAAAAAAATTTCAGCCTTGCCGTAACAACAATGCGATCTGCGGTGGTTTGCGAGGGTCTGCGGGAACCCTCTTAAAGGCCATTTACCTTCCTGAATATCGAGTTCTCAATATGGTCTGAATTGAAGTTGACAAGGATACCCAGCTTCAGGCCTGTCAGCTTCAAGTAAGTAATCACATGCTTGTGATGCACTGCTCCTAACTGGTCGATCGCTTTTACTTCAATGAGTACTTTCTCCTCTACAAGTATGTCCATCTTGAAACCCAGCTCCAGTACCTGACCGTCATAATGAACGGGCACGGGGACGTTGGCCCGATAGTTCACTTTGGCCTTCTCCAGTTCAATACAAAGAGCGGCACAATACACGGCCTCCAATAAACCGGGTCCCAGGTTTTTGTACACCTTGAAAATGCACCCTCGAATAATGTAGCTCAGCTCATTTTCAGTCATGTGCTTAACCTACAAAAAGTTTCCCGCAGACCTCGCCGACCCACGCAGAACCCTTCTTCACCTCACCCGTCCCGGATGCTCCGCCACAAACTGAGCCCAGTCCGACTGCTTCGAACGACGCTTCTTCTCTGATGTTCCGCCCGCTGACAGCACCGCCGGCAACCGCGATTCATAATGATGGCACAGCGCCACGGCCAAGGCATCGGTAGCATCCAGCGAGTCGGGGATGCCATCACCCAGATTCAATGTCTCCTGCAGCAAACGCCACACCTGCTCTTTCGATGCATGGCCCCTGCCTGTGATGGCCTGTTTCACCTTGTTCGGAGCATACTCAACGGCGGTGAGCCCATGCACGGTAGCAGCAGCGATAGCCACTCCCTGCGCACGCCCCAGCTTCAGCATGCTCTGAACATTTTTACCGAAAAAGGGAGCCTCAATGGCAGCCACCGAAGGATGAAACTGCTCGATCAATCCGGCCACTGTGGTGAAGATGAGACGGAGGCGTTCGGCGTGGTCCTTATGCCGTGCGAGGCGCAGCACACCCATCTCTACAAGGCTGACGCTATTTTTACGAACTGCTATCAGACCATAGCCCATAAACAGGGTTCCGGGGTCTATCCCAAGTATCACCTGGTCTGACTGCACAACCGCGGTCTTCATTGTGAACAAAGCTAAAGCCCGTGTCTGGAAATGGATTGCAGGCATCGTCGTCATGGCTTTGCTGTGTTGGCAGCTTTATCGCCAGATCGCAACCCAGTTTCATGAAGGATATAGTTTCAGTATGTGGCCGGAAGGCATGGCCGCCTACTTCATGGCAGCCCTGGCGCTCTTACCTCTGAACGTAGGCCTGGAAGCATTCAAATGGCAGCGACTGGTAGCCACAGCGGCACCGCTCACTTTCGGGCAATCGCTACGCAGTGTGCTTTCCGGTATTGCGGCTTCGCTCATCACGCCCAACCGTATCGGCGAATACCCCGCCCGCATCCTGCAGATGAAAGAGCGCTACAGCACGCGCCTCGTGTCGGTGTCTGTGCTGGGTGGCTGCGCACAATTGCTCGCACTCATGCTGGCCGGGCTGGTTGGCATTGGCTATTGGTGCATCCTGCATCCGCAACCGTTGCCATTCACCGTGCTGGCCGCCACCGTGCTGACCACAATCGTGCTGCTCGGCCTCTACTTCTCCTTCGAGCGCTGGGCTCCTTACATCGAGCGGATAAAATGGCTACGGAAGCTCCGGCTGTGGG
>JAMIQN010000116.1:0-3636 GCA_035914595.1 Chitinophagaceae bacterium
TTTTCAGGCACAGATGGTGCTGCAGGGGGTGTTTCTAAAGGTAGCCCCGGCAGGTCTATTCGATGGAACTCCCGGGCCTGCACGCGTCAGCATGGGAATTTTGTAAAGCATTGCCCGAATCCCGTAACCGATGATTGAAGCCGGCTCAGGAGCTTTGCTTTTTCAGAAGAAAAACTATGACTACGCTGAAGTTTAAAACCAACATCAATTGTGGCGGCTGCGTAAAAGCCGTGCCCCCACACATGAATGCGGCTGAAGGTATCCGGGAGTGGACCGTCAACACCGAGGTGCCCGAAAAAGTACTGACCGTAGCGGCAGAAGGGATGGAAGCATCTCAGGTGGTACGCATCGTTGAGAAGGCCGGATTCAAAGCGGAAGAGATGCAGTGACATCGCATTTCAAACCTCTTAGAAAGTCGAAGGCTGCCCACGAGAGGCAGCCTTCTGTTTCTATCAAAACACGCGCATCTTACTGGTCGCCATTGCCTGTTACAGTGGGGTAGGTGACCTTATTCATTGAGTCAAGCAAGACAGGAGAAGAATTGATGGCACCATCCACATTCGTCTTCCAGCGAATGGCGGCGCCGAGTGTATCCAGCGAATAGATGTACTTGTCATTGCTCGCTAAATAAATCCGTGCATGAGCCACAATCGGCGAAGAGCTGATGGCGCCGGCGGTAGTAAACTTCCAGCGCAGGGCACCGGTGATGATGTGAATCGCGTAGAGCGAATAATCGTTGCATCCGACATAAATGACCTGATTGTAGGCAAAGGGTGAAGACACAATCCGGTCGGTGGTGGGCATGGTCCAGCGAGGCAGGCCGCTACCGCTGTCTATGCAATAAACCACCTTGTCGTAGGAGCCGAAGGTGACGTTGCCGCCATAGCAGATCGCCGAAGATTCAATGGGGCCGCCGGTGGTGTATTTCCAGCGCATGGTGCCGTTATCCACGTAAATCGCGTACATGTTACCGTCCTTGCTGCCGATGTAAATCTGGTTGTTCATCCGAACGGGCGAAGCCACAAATGGAGTGCTGGTGCCAGGGTCAAAAGTCCAGGTGGCGTTTCCGTATTGAAGGGAGACGCTATAGACCTTGCCGTCTGAGCTGCCGAACACCACATTGGTGTCCACGACAGTGGGGGAAGAAACAATGGCACCGCCTGTCGGGAAGGTCCAGCGAATCGTGTCTGCCGACATATCCCAACAATAGAGCAGTCCGTCATCAGCGCCGATGTAGAGGAAGTTGCCCACGCCGGTAGGGGAGGAATGCAGTCCGGACCCGAAATGGAAGTTTTTCAGTTCAGCACCGGTGTTGGGGTCGAGGCGATAGAGGTAGCCATCTGTGGCAGCTACATAGAGTTTGTTGTTGAAGAGATAAGGCGTGCTGCGTACGGAAGTGTGGGCATTGAATTCCCATTTCTTTTGCCCGGTTGTGGGGTCCAGTGCATACACGAAACCATTGTCATTAGCGGTAAAAAGAGAAGCCGTGCTGGGATGTTCTAAGGGGAGGTCGTCGCTGAAGTTGCTTTTGCAGGAGCCAAAGGCAAGTAAACAAAATGCGACTGCCAGTAGGCGTGTGTAGCGTGTGTGCATATTCGGATGGTTGGAGGCGCGGATGGCGCACTGCCTCGCAAAATAAGCCATTCCGCTTTTAGGCTGCAAGGGTTGAGTTCCATAGAAAAAGCCGGCCCTTTTTCGGTACCGGCTTTTTGCTGCGAGGTGGTCGCACCTCAGGGAGCGGGGGCAGTAACCATCGCCGCCCGGCGCTCTTTGTGTCGTTTTATTTGGCTGACTAAGCTGTCAAAAGCAAAGTCAAAGGATTCTTCAAAAGTCTTGGACTGGTGTTTCACGAAAAAGGAGTGACGGGGCACACGCACTTTGATTTCGGCAATCTTGTCTTTGAGCGTGTGGGCAACATTGTCCAGGATGAGGTACACCTCTGCATCTACAATCCGGTCGTGAAAGGTGCGCAGCTTCTCCATCTTCTGGCTGATGCGGTCCGTCAATTTGGTGTCTGCATCGAAATGCACCGTCTGAATCTGTACGTTCATACTTGTACGGTTTGGTGAGGAAATTAGGGTGAGGTATGGCTCAGACCATAGGCGTCAACATTGTGGATAAATGGGGATCGAAGGGGTCTTGCAGGGGGAAATTACTGCTTGGGCTGACAAGAAAAAACTATTCACACTCGCTTTGCGAAAGGGCAGGAAATCTGTGCCACCAGCGCCTGCCGAATGTCGTCCCTCCCCAGCTTCTCATTCCTTTCAAAAAGCTTAAAAACCACAGCTCCAGTGCCTTTTTAGCCTTTGCTACATAGGCCCTTTTTGCAATAAAAGACCTGAATTTCAGCACACCCTTGCCTCGAAACTTTCCGGTCATTTTTCCAAAAGATTTTCCCTGAAATGAAAATGGCAGGGCTTCCTTTTGAAACACCTGCCACCCTCTGGTTTTGTTGAAAAGTTCTCTTAGGCCCTCATCAGGCATCTACCACTCGCCGCCGCTTTTCTTAGAACCAAAACTGATGATCATATCCGGGCTGAGGCCAATGCGGATACCATCATAGCTGCGCCTGCTCTGATCCCAACCCCGAACGAAATCAACCCTCAGGCCGCGCAGCAGCTTATAGCCCAAATGATCGAGCGACAACACCAACTCGGTATAGTAAAGATGTTCGCTGACGTAGTAGCTGTTGTTGCTGATGACGAGGTAGGCCTGTGCCTGTCGTAGCCCCGGAATTTTGTTTGTGATAAAGCCCAGCAGGTTGTAGGAAACATGGGCTTCTCCGTACGCGTCGGCATCGTTGGCAAATTGATACAGCGGCATGGCCTGAAATGCTTTATTGTAAGGCCCGGCCACGTTAAAAAGGATCTGATCTCCCATCGCCATGGGATATGAAAGGTCCGGCAGACCCAGCCATTGTTTCTGAAGAAATCCGCCGCCGGCAAAGCGATAATGAAGCTGCCCCAGTCGCCGCAGGGAAAGGTCGCCTTCAACCTCTGCACTCCATTTATCCCAGTTCACATTGCTGCCGAAAATGCCCGGAATTCCCTTTTCATAATGCAGCCCAAACACCGGTGCGGACGAAGGTTCCGGCATGGTGTAGTCGGGGAATTGGATGTAATGAAAACCCGGCTGCCACGACAAAGAAGCCCGCACCTGAAAGGCGTCATGCGGCCCGTAATGCCATTGCTTCAGCGGGGTAGGAAGGTTGTCGGTGTAAAGACCTTCGCGGGTACGGCTCCAGGTGAAATCCGTGGTGTTTTCGAGTGGCATCCGATGGTCGTATTGTGCCCGCAACGACCAGCGCAGGCCATTCCCATGGTTCTGGCGCAGTTCGAGTGCAGCCGTGCGGCGCTCATAAATCTTCAGTGGGTTGTAGTTGTAGAGCAGCGTTGTCGCGGTGTTGTAAAGAGGCGCCACCGGATTTTGGCGGTCATATTGAAAAACATATTGCCCCCCTTCTGCGGTCAGCGAACGATATCGAGTCTTCCACGTCGGATCCGCTATGGTATAAGTGAGGGCAGCGATACCATTGAAATGAGTGTTTGAAAATCCGTAGCGAATAGCGGTGCGTACCGACAGGGTTCGGGCTGTATCCATCCGATGCATCCAACGGAACTGCGGCGCCACGTTGAG
>JAMIQN010000117.1:0-6452 GCA_035914595.1 Chitinophagaceae bacterium
AATCGTATGTTCATGAGGCAGGCTTTATTGTTTGGTAATGCGTTGTGTTGCTGTCATAGCTGAAAAGTGCGTTTTGAATTTCCCAATCTAAGACCGTATCCTTCCCCAAATGGTTGGGCGTCACCGGCTTTTTTCTGGCAATTTCTCCGTTAACGGGTCGTTATCCGCCCTGCTCACGGTTCAATAAATCTCCGGTACAGAAGGCAGCATCATTTGTGCCCGCCCATTCATCTGAAGCATCCAGCTCAGTTGTCGGTAGGCCGGCAATTCCACCCGCATCGTTTGTGCAACCGCCTGCCGGATAGCCATTTCAGACATATTGCCCTCGCTCAGTTGGCGCAGGATTTCGCGGAAACGATTTACCGGCTCGGGGAAGGTCTTCACGCTATAGTTGCTCAGCTTAGCCTTGGCAGCGGCAGCGCGCAGGGCACGGTCCAGGCCGCCCATATCGTCCACCAGCCCAATCTTTTGGGCATCTGCCCCCGTCCACACGCGGCCCTGAGCAATGCTGTCCACCCAGGCAGATTCCAGCCGGCGTCCCGTAATCACGTGATTTTTAAACGTTTGGTAGATCGTGTCCACCACCATCTGCATCCGCAACTTTTCTTCCGGATTCATGGTGCGGGTGGCCGTAGGCAAATCGGCATAGGGCGCATTCTTCACTTCGTCGAAGGTGACTCCCAGCTTTTCATGCAGCGCATCGCCCACATTGAACATCATCCCAAACACGCCAATGCTGCCGGTGATGGTGCCGGGCAGGGCAAAAATGCTGTCGGCAGCCGAGGCGATATAATAACCGCCGGAGGCCGCCACGTCGCCCATAGACACGATAAGCGGTTTTTGGGCCTTGAGCAATTGCAACTCGCGCAAAATCACCTCGGAAGCCAGCGCACTGCCACCCGGAGAATTGATGCGCAGCACCACCGCCTTGATGTCTTTGTCGCGGGCAATTTTGCGGATAGACTTCACCAGGCTTTCCGAACCAATCTCGTAGGCCTTGCCCTGTCCATCCACGATGGTGCCTTCGGCAAAAAGCACTGCAATGCGGGCATCGGCAGTGCCGGCAGCATCCCCACGGCCGGCATAGTCGTCCATGCTGACGTAGGGAATTTTTTCATCGGCCTTCTTGTCCACGGACGGGCGCATGGCGGCCTCCATTTCATCCCAATATTTGGCACCGTCAATCAGGTGTTCCTGCACCGCGCGGGTTGCAAAGAAGGGGCCTCCCTGCCGGGCCAGGGCGTAGATGGTTGCCGTGTCTGTTTTGGCCTTAGCGGCGGCAGCCTCCAGAAAGCTGTTCCAGATGCCGCGCTGCAATTCAGAGAGTTGTAGCCTGTTGGCATCCGTCATTTTCGTTTCGCGGAAAGGCTCGGTAGCACTCTTGAATTTGCCTGCGTAAAAAATCTCCGGCTCAATACCGAGCTTATCCAGGGTGCCTTTGAAAAAAGTCAGTTGGGAAGCCAAGCCCTTGAGTTCAAACATGCCTGCGGGATTCAGGTAGATCAGGTCGGCGGTGCTGGCCAGGAAATAATCGCGCTGCGAAATGCCTTCGCCGTAGGCATAAATCTTTTTACCACTCGTCTTGAAATCGAGCAGGGCCCTGCGCAATTGCTGCATGGTAGCCCAGCCATTGGCGCCCCCTTCCAGCCGTAGCAAAATGCCTTTCACCTTATCGTCTTTCTTGGCCCGCTCAATGGCCTGCAATACATCATACAGGCCCGGCTCATAGGAAGAGCCGCCGGCGAAAGCCCCGAAGGAATTATCAGCAGCCAGCTCATGCAGGCGCTCGTTGGTTTTAAATACGAGAATGGAAGGCTCTGTGGGCGCCGTGGCCACCGAGCGTGTGGACTCCATGCTGCCGATAGCTGTGACCATAATGCCGATGCCCACACCCACAATGATGACCGAGGCGACGATAACAGCAAGTAGCGAGGCGAAAAAGGTTTTGAAGAATTGCTTCACAGAGGCGAATTTTTTTGAAAAAAATGAAAGAGGCTGCTGCTGCTTCGGGCAGGGGCGCAGGCTATTGTTCCTTTAAATGAAAAAGCCGTTCGAGGCCGAAAAATCGGGCAGGGCCGGGCAAAAATATACCTTCGCCGCCCATGCCGGAACGGGTGATTTTTCTACTGGGCAGCAATGTCGGAAGGCGCGAAAACCTGCTTGCCGAAGCCTGTGCAGCCCTGCAGTCCATCGCCCCGGATGGCACGCTTCAATGCTCCTCCGTGTATGAAACGGAGGCCTGGGGCCTGGAGGATCAGGCGGCATTTCTGAACATGGCTATCGGGCTGGAAACGGAGCTAAGCCCTCCGGAAATTCTGGAGGCAATCCGAAGCATTGAAGCGCGCATGGGCCGGCAGCGGCTCATCCCCTGGGGCCCGCGCACCTTAGACGTGGATGTGCTGCTGATTGGCGACAAAATCATTCATACCAACGAGTTGCAGGTGCCGCATCCACGCTTGGCAGAGCGGCGCTTTGCGCTGACGCCGCTGGCAGAAATCGCAGGCTCGTGGCGGCATCCGGTGCTGGGCCGCAGCATGGAGGAGTTGTTGGCCATCTGCCCCGACCCGCTGGAGGTCCGCCGGCTTGGCCCGCTGGATAGTTTATTGGTTCGCGCCGATACCTGAGCCGGCTTTTGCCGTAGGCAGCTATCCCGCACTACGGGTGCGGCTCCGGTTCATGCGTTGCTGCCTTCTCCAGATTTCCACCGTCTCCTTCACATAGCGGAAGAAATCGTACTCGGCCATCGAGCGCAGCATTTCATAGCTGGGCCGATAGCGCCTCATGTATTGGGTTGCGCTGTCGCCGCTGAGGCCGGTCAGTTGCTTCACAAGCTTTTCATTGAAAGCATAATCCACAAACTTCTGCTGTTCAATCCAGGCAAATTCACGCTGAAAGCGCAGCATCTGCTGATTCGTTTTTCCGAGAGCGGAAAAGGGGCTTTGAATCGCGCGCAGGCCGGTGAGCGTCGGGAAGTTGATTTGCTTCTTGAAAAGGTTATGGTAGTAAATGCTGTCTTCCTGAAAAGTCTGAAAGCCGGTGCCGGCATTCAGGTTGGCAGGTGCGGGCGGGCCGGGCTGCAGGATGATGCGGTAAAAAGGGACGAGCATTCCGCCAATGCGGACCCTTGCCGTCTTAAAGCCCTGTTTTTGAAATTCAATGAGTTGGCCGGGCTTGGCTTCAATTTCAAAGCGGCCCTGGGCATCGCTCAGCAGCTTTTCACCGCTATGGATATTGACGATGGAAACTTCCGCAAGCGGCCCCGCCAGGTTGGTGCTCACCACGCCATGAATGCTTTGTGCAAAGCCGGTGAAAGGCAGCAGCAAAAGCAGTAAGAACACAGACAGGCGCATGAGGGAAAGGCGCTAAAATTAGAAGGTGCGTAGGGTACGGGCAGGAAAGCAGCGGGAAAAAAATGGTTAAAAGGGCCGCCCTGTACCTTTGGCCCCAATGTACAGGCTCCTGCGCCCGCTGCTTTTCCTCCAACATCCTGAAACCATCCACTACCGCGCCATGCGGGCCTTGCAGCTATGCTGCCGCTTCGCCTGGGGACGTGCCTTGCTGCGCCGCTCTTTTGGTGTGCATACGCCCTCACTGGAGCGCGACCTGTGGGGCATTCACTTTCCCAATCCCGTAGGGCTGGGAGCCGGCTTTGACAAGGATGCCCGCTGGACCAATGAGCTGGCCTGCCTTGGCTTTGGCTTTGTAGAAATCGGCACGCTGACGCCACGACCACAGCCCGGCAACCCCAAGCCACGCCTCTTTCGCCTGCCCGCCGACCAGGCCCTGATCAACAGGATGGGTTTTAATAATGGTGGCGCCGAGATTGCCGCAACACGCCTGCGGCTGGCGGCGGCTTCGCGCAAGCAAAGGCTGGTAATTGGCGGCAACATTGGCAAGAACAAAGACACGCCCAACGAGCAGGCGGTGCAGGATTATGAAGCAGCCTTCCGTGCGCTGCATGATGTGGTGGACTACTTCGTGGTGAATGTGTCATCGCCCAACACGCCCGGCCTGCGCGCCCTGCAAGACAAAGAGCCGCTGACGGCGCTGCTGCAGCACCTGCAAAATCTCAATGCCGGTTATGCCAGGCCGCGGCCCATCCTGCTCAAGATTGCGCCCGACCTCAACGAAAGTCAGTTGGACGACATCATCTCCATTGTGCAGGAGACGAAGCTGGACGGCATCGTGGCTACCAACACAACCATTGCGCGGGAGGGGCTGCAAACGGCTTCTTCGCAAACCGGGCAAATCGGGGCCGGCGGACTGAGCGGAAAGCCGCTGCGCGAAAGGGCTACCGAGGTGGTGCGCTATATCCATCGGAAGAGTGAAGGCCGCATTCCCATCATTGCCGTAGGCGGCATTTTCACCGCCAAAGACGCTCTGGAAAAGCTGCAGGCCGGCGCCAGCCTGGTGCAGGTTTATACCGGCTTTATCTATGAAGGCCCCGGCATTGTCCGCAAGATTTGCAAGGGCCTCCAAAAGGCGCAAAGCCTGCAATAACCGGCCGATTCTTCCTCTTGATTTTATTCTCCCCTTTTGTGCGAACGAATCGCCACTCTTACATCCAAAAACTATGATGGAGCTTTTCACCGGCCCTGCCTTAATCAGTCTTTTCACACTGGCGCTGCTCGAGATTATTCTCGGAATAGACAACGTGATTTTCGTGTCCATCATCATGGGGCGGATGCCTGCGGAGCAACGCCGGAAGGCTCGTCTTTCCTGGATGATCTTCGGCATCATCAGCCGCACACTGATGCTGATGGGCCTGGGCTGGCTGCTGGCGCAAAAGGGGAAAGCCTTGTTTGGATTTGAGCTGTATGGCATCCACAAAGCCTTTGACCTGGCCAGCCTGGTGATGATTGTGGGCGGCCTTTTTCTGATTGTAAAAACCGTCAATGAAATCCACCACAAGCTGGAAGGGGATGAAGGCTCGCACAGCGAAGGAAAAGGCAAGAAAGCTTCCTTCAGCAAGGCCATCATTCAGATCGTGCTCGTGGATATTGTCTTTTCACTGGACAGCGTCATCACGGCTTCCGGCATCGGGCACAATCTGATTGTGATGATTCTGGCCGTGACTCTGGCCATGATTGTGATGTTTCTGTTTTCGGCGCGTATTGCGGCATTCATTCATCAGCACCCCACCCTGACGATGCTGGCGCTTTCCTTCCTTGTGATGGTGGGCCTGGTGCTGGTGATAGATGGCTGGCGTGAGGCGACCGTGCGGCTGCCGGGCGTGGTGCACGAAGACATAGACCTGAAGAACTATGTCTATTTCGCCATGGCCTTCTCCTTTGCTGTGGAATTGCTCAACATGCGACTGCGAAAGAAGATGCGACCGCCGGTGGAATTGCGCGAGCCGAAGCCCGAAGACATTGAAAAAACCGAACAGTAAATTTGCCGCCTTTCCGCGCCGTGACGAGCTTTCCACCCATTGCGCTGCTGCCAAAACCACTTACGTGTCGCCTAATTTTTCCGTCCCGCCGATGAGGCTTTTTCCTGCGCTGTTATTGTTGTTGAGCGCTTCATTGCTTGCATGTGGCGGGCATTCATCCAAGGGGCATTCCGCAAAAGCGGACGTCCTGCTTTCTCCCCAGCTCAAGCCCTTTACGGACGCTATTCATGCTGACACCACACGGGCTGATGCCTGGTTTAATCGGGGGATGACGCTGCACCGGATGGGGATGGATTCGCTGGCGCTGCAGGACTGGTACCATGCCGCACGCTTAGACACCAACCGTGCGGATTTCGCTTCTGCCATTGGTGATTTGTTGTTTGAACATAAAGACGTGGAAGGCTCACTGCCCTGGCTGCAGCGCGCCATTCGCCACAATCCGGAAGACCCGAAGGCACAGCTCAAGATTGCCAAGATGATGATCTTCACGAACGACTTTCCGAGTGCTTTCACTGCCATCAACACCGCCCTGCGCCGCGATGCTTTTAACCCCGAAGGCTACTATTTAAAGGGCCTTATCTACAAACGAATCAAAGACACGAGCAAAGCGATTTCCTCCTTTCAGACTGCGCTCAACGTGGCGCCGGACTATCGGGATGCAGCCATCCAGTTGGGGCAGGTGTATTGCCAGCTTCATAATCCGCTGGGACTGGAGTACTACGAATCGGCCTTTAAGATGGACACGACCCAGGTGTTTCCATTATATGCACGCGGCATGTATTTCCAGGAGCAGGGCAAGTATCAGGCGGCGAAAGATGAATACCGACGCTGCATCCTCCACGACACACAATTTGCCGATGCCTACTTCGCGACCGGCTTTGTGTTGCTGCAGCAGGATTCATTTGAAAAAGCAAGACGCCAGTTTGACCATGTAACACGCATAGTGCCCAACGATGCGCGCGCCTACTACAATCGCGGCCTGTGCAGCGAGCTGATGGGCGATAAGGATGCTGCCGCTGCCGACTATCGCCAGGCCCTCAACTTCGACTCTCACTATGCC
>JAMIQN010000118.1:0-9381 GCA_035914595.1 Chitinophagaceae bacterium
CAAACAAAGGAACGGCCGCCTTTGCAAATGGCCGGCTGAACGGAGTGTGGCATGAGCGCGGCAATTCGAATACAGCAGGACGCATGTCCTCCTTTGCATACAATGCCAATACCAATACACTATACAGCCTCAGCGATGCCGGCACTCTTTGGAAAATGAATCCCCCGAACGGGGCCTGGTCCCTGCTGAATGACGGATATAAGCTGACTTCGAAGGTGCTGGCCATTTCGCCCATCAGCGGTGGACGCGACCGCATTTTCATGGCACGCGACACTCAGCTTGTTTATACGGATAACAACGGCTCTACGCTGCAGGTGGCAGGTGGCATTTCCTTTCCTGTGAAATGGGGTGCAAATCGGGTGGCAAAGATTATTGCCGTGAACGATGCCATGCATTCTATCTACGCGGTTGTGACGGGTTGGAATTCGAGCCCCTGGGGGAAGGCACTCTGGATTTATCACTCTTCAGACACAGGCAAGCATTTCACGTCCATCTATCGCAGTATGAACCTCGATGCCTCACAGGTGGATTGGTTCAGCCCTTACAATTCCCGCGATTTGTATGCATTGCGGGTGGCGGCATCCAGCCCTGATTCATTGTTTAGCCTGACGGCGGGAACCATGACTTTCCTGAATGCAACGAACTCATTTCCCAGCACTGCCACAGATGTTGTATTGACCGGTCTCAACAATTCCGGCCAGCTTCAGCTCTATTCACTTCTGGACAATAGTCAGCTTTTTCAATCGGGCGATACGGGCCGCACCTGGAACCCTGTCAGCACGCTGCCCAGTGACTCATGGAATCTGCTTGCCTCATCCACCCAACAGGTTGGGAGGCTTTTTTATGGCAATGTGGAAGCCTTCCGAAGCAGCAATGGCGGCACCGGCTTTACGAAGGTGAACACCTGGGGACAGTATTATGGAAATGAGGCTACAAAGCTCCATGCTGACATTCAGGCCATTGATTTCTTTCAGGATAAACTCGGCAATGAGTTTTGCGTCATCGGCACCGATGGCGGCGCTTATTATTCGAATGATTACCTCATGTCGGTTGCCAACATGTCCTTATCCGGGCTGAAGGTGAACCAGCTTTGGAATCACATCACCGATCCCAACAATCCTTCAATTCTGTTTTCAGGAATGCAGGATCAGGGCCTATGCCATACCATCTCTGCAGGCGGAACGGGCATTATTACCCAAAAGCAACTCATCAGTGGTGATTACGGACATCTGTGCATTTCAGGTTTGGGCGGCATCCTCTGGGCTGAGTATCCCGGTGGAGTCATGAGCCTGTATGGCCCTACCCTTTCCAATCCATCTTACCTGGATGGCTGGAGCATGAAAGGCTCGCAACTGCCTAATGCCGGATGGATGCTACCTACTACCAGCATTCCGGGCACAAGTGATGACATTCTGATTGGCGGCGGCAACATCACCAACGGAGCAGGTTCTTATCTTATCAAGCTGAGTTATGTCGCGGGCAATGTGAGTGCTACTCAGTTTCCTTTTGACTTCCGGGCTGCCTCCAACAACGGCAGCTCCGGCCTTTCCGCAATTGGCATTAGCCCGCTCAATACACGCATCGCCTTTACAGCAACGGAAGACGGTACGTTTTTTCATACCGGCGATGGCGGCACGACCTGGACGAAAACAGCCGGTTTCCCCGGCGTGAAGGGTAATTGGCTTTATGGCTCTTGCATTGAACCCAGTGTCCAAAACCCGGCGGTGGTGTATTACGGTGGCAGCGGCTATAGCAACCCCGCCTTCTGGGTATCGAACGACACGGGCCGGACGTTTACGGATAAGAGCCTGGGCCTACCGCCCACGCTGATCAACGGGCTTGCTGTAACGCCCAATGATTCGCTGGTTTTTGCAGCCACCGATGCGGGGCCTTATGTGTTCGTTACGGCGCTGCAACAGTGGTATCCCCTTATTGTTTCGAATACGCCAGGCTGCGTCTGGCAGAGTGTGGAGTTTATTCCTTCCATCCGTACGGCGCGCTTCAGCACCTATGGCCGCGGCGTCTGGGACTTCACGCTGGATGCTATCACACCGCCGAATAGTGTGGCCGGCACAACCACATCATCGGGTGTGGTAGCAGTATATCCTAACCCTGCATCGGCGGGAGGAATCGTACAAATACAAGGCCTGGCAGCTAAGCCCGCACGGATTTCACTGCTCGATCTTAATGGCAGAATGCTGGGCAACATGCAATGGCAAGGTAGCGGTCCGCTGCGCGTTCCGGAGCTTCCGCAAGGCTATTATGTCTATCGCATTGAGCAGGAGGGGCACGTCTTTATGGGTAAAATCTTGATTCGCTAAGGCACCTGCCGAAGTTTTTCATTCAGGCATTTTTAGCCCCTGTTTTCGGCAGGAACAGACATCTTTCTTGTCGCTGAGGAGCGGCAGTTTTGCTTCACAAACCCAACCCAACTTATCATGGCCAGCGTCGCTTCCTACCTCAATTTTCAAGGCAACACTGAAGAAGCTTTTCTTTTTTACAAGGAAGTTTTTCAGACGGAATTCCTTGCACCTCCCATCCGGTTTTCGTCCATCCCTCCTATGGAAGGAATGCCACCCGTGCCCGAGTCTGAAAAGGATTTCGTGATGCACATTGCCCTTCCTACCCTGGGCGACCATTGGCTGATGGGCACAGACGCCTCAAAGTCTATGGGACACAAAGTGGCGTTTGGGAATAACATCAGCATCAACCTGATGCCGGATACTGTTGCCGAAGGCCAGCGCCTCTTCGATGCACTCAGCAAGGGGGGCCAAATCGGGATGCCCTTCAGCAAGCAGTTTTGGGGCGATACCTATGGCGCCTGCACCGATAAATTCGGTGTGAAGTGGATGGTAAATGTGCGGAAGGAGCAGGGGTAAAGAGGGATGCGGGTATTTGCGAGGGTCTGCGGGAAACTTTTTAAAGACCGTTTTCAATAAGAGGCTTCCTCTTTTTTCGAAAAATCCTGAGCCCTGCAAGCGTGAGCAGAAATGCCAGCAGGCCCATTCCGAGGGCCAGCACACTACCTCCTGCAAAAAAGGCAAGTCCATCTTGCTTTACCCGTTCCAAAGTGATGCCTTCCAGATTGAAATGCCAGTCGGAGCCCAGCATCCACTTGCCAACTACCAGTGAGGCCAGCAACCAGAACGCAGTAAATGGGAAGATGCTGATGTTGGCTGCGATGAGAAAAAGCATCTTATTGAGCCGAAGCAGCAGGGCCATCGGGATGCCAATCAGCAATTGAAAACCCCATACCGGCACAATACCCATAAAGACGCCGAATCCCACCGATGCGGCCTTGCGGAGGTTGCTCTCTTCAGGGTGCGAAAAGAGGCTTCGCCACAGGCGCTTCCATCCCTCGGCACTGGTCAGGCTGCGCAGAAAATCACGTGGCTTGATCCACAAAATGGCAATCGTTACCAGCACCGTATTGAGCACGGAAATGCGGGTAAAATCTTTGAACGGCCTGAAGTGTGACACCCGCTCGCCGGGCGGCGGATAATAGACAGAGACCGGTACTGCACGCACCGGAATGCCGGCCCATGCTGCTCGTACCAACACTTCAATTTCAAACTCAAACTTGCGTGAGAAATACCGCCAGCGGCCCAAGCGCCGTACCGGATAGAGGCGGTAGCCGCTTTGTGTGTCGGGCAGGTTGATGTGGGTATTAAACCAAAACCAGAAGTTGGAAAAACGCTTTCCAAAATTGCTTTTTACCGGCACATTGTCCACGTGCATATTGCGGGCACCCACCAGCAATGAGCCAGGCCTGGCGCGGATTTCATCAAGAAACACAGGCAGGTCGCTGGCATAATGCTGTCCGTCGCTATCCATGCTGATGGCGTAATCATAACCGGCTTCAGCCGCGGCTCGCAAGCCTTTGCGCAGCGCTACCCCTTTCCCTTTGTTGGGTAGGTAGGCAATGGTTCGAATGCCAACGCAAGCATCGAGGATGGACGAGGTGTCATCGGTTGAGCCATCATTAACGACGATGATGTTGTGGGTTTGTGCCAGCAGGTCGTCCAGCACCTGACGGAGGCTGCCCGCGTTGTTGTAAGTGGGCACCAACACGCAGGCTTTAAGGGTATCAAACTCGGACTGCAAGGCGGGGCTGGAAGGCGGCATCGGGCTGCAAAAATGATGGCTCAGGGCTTGCTATTGCAGGCTGCCAGTTTCTTTTCAATGGCGTGGCGTTCGCCCACGGTGGCAATTTCCAGGCGCAGCGCATGGCTATAATAATTCGCGGCAGCGGGCAACCATCCTTTTTCCTTGCAGTAATCCCCTGCCACGCGCCAGGCATCGTAGAACATGGGGTCGCCGTGCACGGTGGCCGCCGTGTCCACCGGCCCATGCCGCTGCAGTGAAAGCTTGTTGTTGCGGAAGCGCAGAAAACCCTGATAGGCGGTTGAATTCAGGAAGCTGTCCGGAGCAATGTTGCGTGCATCATCGGCGATTTCCACATCATGCTGCAGGCCTTTCATTGCAAAGATTTTTTTCAAATCATAGCACACATACTCGCCCAACTGCCACGGCGAAGTACTGACCCACACGCGCAGGCTATCCGGCGAAAAGATGATGCTATGGTGTGCGATGAGCTGATTGACGGCTTTCTCATTGCCATTGCCGATGTCGGCATCGTGGAGGCCGCGGCGGTCACGGAGAATGGTTGCTACCTTCTGAGGCGTGAGCGGATAGTTGCGCTCCATCAATTCCTGCAGACGCTGCTCACGATAGACAGAAGCACTGTTGGCCATCTGTTCTTCATTCAAAGTCTGGTGTGCGAAATGCTGACTTTGATAATGGTTCGTGCAAAGGATGTCGTCGCCACCGGGATCATAGACGGCCAGGTCAGTAGGCGTCTTTTCAATGGCTATGGCCTTATGGTCAGCAGCACTACCAATCAAAAAACTTTCGGACACAAACATGGTCTTACTGCGTGCAATGGCAACGGCCTCTTTGATATTGCCGGCGTACTGAAGAATCTCGCGTGCCACGAGCGATACCGGCGTAGCAGCATGAAAAGGAATTTCAGATTTGGCCGCATTGATGGTTACCGTCAGACCGGCATCGTTCATGCCTGAAACGACGCCCGTGAAGCCGCCCCAGGTGACGAACATAAACTTGTGGCCGCGGTCCGGGGCATAGAAGGCCACAATCTTATTCTTTGCAAAAGCATCCCCAACCCAGAAGTCGAAATTGCGCCCCAGCAACATGGCGCCACTCGCCGTTTTTCCACCCCAGGCGCCAAAGGAAGTGCAGCCCACCAGCATCATGTTTTGCAGCGCATGACCGATGTCGTGGGCCGCATGATAATTGAGCAGGCGGGCATATTTACTACCTACCCAGTTGAAAGAATCGGCAGCCGCGAACGAAATGCCGTAGATCTCTTCCTTGTATTCTGAATCCACGGCAGCGGGCAAATCGCGATTGAGAAAGCCCACGATATACCTGAGGAAATGGAGATAAAAAGGCGAGGGAATCATCCGCCGGATTTCCTGGGTGAAAGCCTCTTCCTGAGCCGTGATTAGGGGTGCGGAGAGCTTTCCATTCTTGACGCCACGCTCAAAAGGCTTTCCCGATACGTACATCTCATAGAGGCCGTAGCGGTTTTCACGAATCCAGTTGTCACCGATGGTGTAAAGACTGCCCTCAGGATGGGCTACCTGTAGGCTAAGTGCAGCACTATCGTGAATAGGCGGGGGCGGCACGTCGCTTACATACCAGACATAGCCGCAAAAGAGCAGCAGCAGGATGACAATGCCTACCAGCGACCAGCCTAAAATTTTCAGAATCTTCTTAAGGAAACGCACGAAGCAGCGAAGTTATCCGGGTGGGCGCTAATGGAATGAGAAGGATGCGCAGGTTGTTGTTGCGTGCCGTGCAAGGGCCTCACACACGCAAATGCCAGGCTGAATTTCACAATCGCATCATGATTCCTCCCCTGCCCGATAGCGGGGATGAAATGATTCGAGGGTGCTGCGCAGGAATCCCTGGTCGAGGTGGGTGTATATCTCGGTAGTGGTGATGCTGGCATGCCCCAGCATTTCCTGCACTGCCCGTAGGTCTGCACCGCGCTCCACCAGGTGCGTCGCAAATGAATGACGGAAGATGTGCGGATAGACCGAAATCTCGATGCCGGCTTTCACCGCCGTATCCCGAACAATTTTGAACACCATCATGCGGCTGAGTGCCGTGCCTCGCTTACTCAGGAAGAGCACATCTCGGGATGCTTCTTTCTCAGGTATAGAAGGCCGGACATGGGTGCGATAGAGCTCAATCTGTTTCGCGGCAATCTTGCCCAATGGCACCAGACGTTCCTTATTTCCTTTGCCAATCACTCGCAGAAATCCTGCTTCGAGATAGAGGTTTGAGATACGTAGTGAAGTCAGTTCACTCACCCGAAGGCCGCAACTGTAAAGGGTTTCAAGCATAGCCCGGTTTCGTTGCCCTTCGGGTGTGCTATGATCAATGGCTGCCATCATCGCCTCCACCTGCTCCACACTCAACACCTCAGGCAGCTTTCGATGGGTGCCGGGGACAGCCAGCAGTTCTGAGGGGTCTTCCTGGAGCTCACCCTCCAGCAACAGAAAGCGAAAGAAGGCCCGAACACCGCTTATGATGCGCGCCTGGCTGGTTGGGGCAAGGCCCAAGTCATAAATCAGTTTTGAAAATTCCTGCAATTCAGGAAGGCGGATTCCCGTCACGGGTAGCTCCGGATGCTGCTCTTCGAGAAACTGACGGAGCATTGTTGTATCGCGCAAATAGGCTTCCACGGTTGCGTCCGACAAGGCGCGCTCCAACTGCAGGTAGGCCTTAAAGCCATTTAGGTAGGCCGTCCACATCAATTGCTTTCGGGTTCATGTCGCAAGGCTTCGAGGCTGTCGCTGAGATGGCAAGCATCTTCCACCTTCAGGCGTCGTTCAAAGTCGTGGGATTCTGCATCTAAGGCCGGTTGCACTTCATCAATCAGTGCGAGGCCTGCATCTGTAATCGAGATGTCCACGCGCCGCCGATTTTGGCTACAAGTAACGCGAATGGCCCAGCCTTTTTCCAGCAATTTGTCAATGATGCGTGAGACGTTGGAAGTAGGGTGCACCATGCGGTCCCCAATTTCATAAAGGCTCATGGCCTTGCCCTGCTGGCCGCGCAGAATACGCAGCACGTTGTATTGTGGTTCGCTCAGGCCAAAGGGCTTCAGCAAGGTGTTCATTCTTGCCTGAAGCCAGGCACCCGTCACCATAATATTGAGCATCGCCCGCAGGTAAGGGTCATGGATCGGCTTCGTTTTGATACGGTCTTCAAGCGTCGGCATGGTACTGATTTTCAAAGCTACGCGGCACACGATTTAAATTGCCTCTTCAACCCCATGCTGCGCATTACCATCATCAACGGACCCAGCCTAAACCTGCTGGGCACTCGCGAAACCGACATCTACGGCCACGAGTCGTTCGACACGTTTCTTGAAAAATTGCGGCAGCGCTTCCCGGACGTTGCCCTGTCTTTTTTTCAAAGCAATGTAGAAGGCGAACTGATTAATTATCTGCATCAATGCCGGACAGAATCTGATGCCGTCATCCTGTATGCAGCGGGCTATTCGCATACCAGTGTGGCCATTGGTGATGCGGTGGCGGCCATCGGCATTCCTGTGCTGGAAGTGCATATTTCAAACGTGCTGGCGCGGGAAGATTTTCGAAAAACCTCTTTCATTGCGGCACGCTGCATCGGTTCCATCAGTGGGCTGGGCCTGGAAGGATATGCCATGGCCATTCAATATTTCATTTCGAAGAAGGGCTGAAAATGACTACACTGAAGGCATCCGATAGCCTCTGAGAAAGGCGGCGATTTCCATTCTCTTCTTGCCTTCCTGCTGTAACTCGTCCACACAAACCCAGGCATCCAGTGCAGCAATGCGCAGGTAGCTTTTTCCATCTGATTCCACGGTGCCTACCGGAACGGAAGCAGACTTCGGCTCTTCATGTGCTCGGAAAATCTTGAAGGTTTTTTCGTGCATGAGCATAAAGGCGCCCGGATGTGGCGACATACCGCGGATCAGTCGAATCACCTGAACAGCCGGTTGCTGCCAGCGAATCCGACAATCGTCTTTGAAAATTTTGGGCGCATGATTCAATCCGTCTGTTTCAGGCTGCGGCAGTGGCACAATCGTGTCCTTGGCCAGGCCTGTCAGGGTTTTCAGCAACAGGTCAGCACCCGCAGTCATGAGCTGATCGTGCAGACTGCCTGCGTCATCATTGGGTGAAATAGGTACTTCTTGTTGCAGAAGAATATTGCCGGTGTCTATTGCATGTTGCAATCGGAAGGTCGTTACGCCTGTCACCGTTTCGCCGCGAATAATGGCCCAGTTGATGGGCGCAGCACCTCGATATTGCGGTAATAGAGAAGCATGCACATTGATGGTACCCAATGGAGGCATGTTCCAAACGGCTTCGGGCAACATGCGAAATGCAACCACCACAAAAAGGTCTGCGCGAAGGGATTCCAGGCTTTGCAGAAAATCGGAAGCCTTCAACTTGGGAGGCTGCAGCACGAGTATCTGCTGCGAACTTGCATACTGCTTCACCGGAGTTTCATGCAGGTGCTGTCCGCGTCCGGAGGGCTTGTCGGGAGCGGTCACAACGGCCACGACTGGTATTCCTGCTTCTACGAGTGCCCGCAGACTGGCAACAGCAAAATCAGGAGTGCCGAAGAACACAACACGCAGATCGGTGATACTTTTCATGGGCTGCAAAGTTGCAGTTGGGCAGCATTAAACCCGAAGACGACCACAGGGTCTAATCGCCTCCACCAAGCCTATGAATGCATCGCTGAGCCAAACAGAAGACCAGGCACTGCTGGCAGCCTTTCAAGACGAGGCCAGTCGGGAGCGGGCGTTCACAGCCATCCTCAAAAAATACAGTGAGCGACTGTATTGGCATATTCGGCGGCTGGTGGTGAACCATGATGACGCGCACGATGTGTTGCAGAATTGCAGTATTCGCGCCTGGCGTGGTTTAATAGACTTCAGGGGTGAGGCCAGCCTTTATACCTGGCTTTATCGCATTGCCACCAATGAAGCACTCAGTTTTATTGAAAGCCAGAAGCGCCGCGCTACTCTTTCCATAGACAACGAAGATTTCAGTCTTGAAAACAAACTGAAAGCCGAGCCCGGCTTCGATGCCCGCAGGCTGGAATGGCGCTTGCAGCAAGCCATTCAGGGCCTTCCGGAAAAACAACGACTCGTCTTCAACCTGCGCTATTATGACGAGATGCCCTACGAGCAAATGAGTGAAATCACGGGTACTTCTGTGGGGGCACTCAAGGCATCCTACCATCACGCCGTGAAGAAGATTGAAGGATATTTTATGAATGCACCTCTTTAAACCG
>JAMIQN010000119.1:0-5398 GCA_035914595.1 Chitinophagaceae bacterium
GAAGGCGAAGGTGTGAGCGACAGGCGAGGTAAAGCCGCTTTTCACCGTTTGGGATTGCCCGTCATCGAAGCTCCAGACGAGGCTGTCAATGCCGGAAGTGGTGCCATTGTAGGTGTATTGCACGGTTTTACCGGAGGGAGTGCCGGCGCTGAAGTGGGCAGTAGGGACGGCGCAGCTACAAGGGTAGCCGTACTTCATGAGCCAAAAATCAGCCGAGCCGCCGGTGCTGGAAATACCGGAGCCTAATCCTGTGGCCGTCAGCGTAGTTTCAAAATAGCCGCCGAAATAGAGATTGCCGGGTTTATCCGAAGTAATGGCAACGCCTCCATCGGTGTATCCACCACCGTGTATCTGGTCTAGTTTGACGAGTCTGCCGCTGCTATCCACTATGAGTAAGAACGGGTTAATAGATTCGGCAGATGGGGCGACCAAACTGTCATTGCCATGCCGGATGGTCTGAACCATAGATCCGATGGCGGCCACATTCCCATCCGGAAGAATCGTAACGCCTCGAAATAGGTTAATGCCAGACGAGCCGTCCAACTGATAAGCCCACTGGCCGATCCCGTTGGTATCCAGGCGTATAATGGCTGAATAATAGTTACCCGGGCCTGGATAGGTGGTGTTGCTGCCGGTGAGGCCGCCGAAGGAATAAGGGTACCTTGCCCCTGTAAGCGATACGTAGATGGCATTCCCACCTTTGTAGTCAATGCCGCCAATGCCACGATACTTGCCTAAGGTGTCCATCCAGGCAACCGTGTTGTTTCTTATGCAACAAACTGCTTGTGTAGTGTCATTTCCCCTTAGCTGTCCCAGTTTCAAATACATTGCGTTACTCCTCTGGTTGATGATGGTCTGTGTGATTGTCAATGTACTATCAATAGGTAATCGAATAGCGTTCAATATTGTCCCGCTCGTGTTTAAAACAATGTCATAATTACCGCCGACTGATGTAATGGAAGGAGTCAGTCGAATACCGCTAGTCAAGTTTGCGACCATATGAATGTTTCCGGAAGCATCAAAGGCAAGGCCGCAACTTACCATGCCGGCAAAAATGTTGGACGGGGAGTCAACTCCAAGAAAGCGAAGCCACTTCATATTGCCGCTTGTGTCGTATTTGATCAGAAAGCTATTATAGTTCTCTGTATTGACAACTGTATCGGTACCAAAGAAGCGTTTGGCACCGGTACCGATGCTACCGCCACTTCCGCCTATGATTCCGGCTAAATAAACATTCCCGGCCCCATCGTATGCAAGATTGCGTGCCATAGCATAGCTATAACCATTGATGAATTTGGCAAAGCGCATCTTTCCATTGCAGTTGTAACTGGCAAAAAGTAGTTGCTGATCACAATGAACACCGGCATATCCGCGAGCGAGGTAGAAGGTGTCTGCCGTGACGTTGTCATCGCCAATACTGGCAAGTACATAGGTGTTTCCGTGTGTATCGGTAGTCAGATGAGTTATCTTGTCCAGCAGCCGGTAAATGCCACCTGCACAGGCACTCCCGCCGCCGGTCACCCACTGATAGGATTGCGCCTGCAGGCCGTCGCTACAAAGCAGGGCGATCAGCGTGTAAAGGGTCAGAGAAAGGAAGCGATTCATTGGTTGGTGGTTTTGGGTTGAGGGGGAGCGACCGGAGAAGCGAAACAATGACTTTACTGTGCTTTCAATGGTAACCAAACTGGCCATCGGTCATCCATTGCAAAACTCATTTTGAAGTGATAAAAAAGTATCGAATCAAGGCTAAAGACAATACCTGATGATGCATCCCACACACATACACAAAGTTTAGGAACCGGACAACACAAAACGCCCCGTTTTTTAGCGGTATTTTGGAATAGATAAATATTTCATGTTCTGTTCAATTAGCAAACTATGATTGATTGATTGCACAAATCTGTTTTTGATAATTTCGATAGTTCGCTACATGCGCGCATTGCCGGGGCAAAAAGTGCCCGTTGAGTTAGCCGATATTCAGGCCAGAGTAGCTGTATCGTCAGGCTCAGTGTCAGCACCCGCTATCCCGGTTTTTAGAAGCTTTTAGCGACATCATCTTCATCCCCTTCCGCTACGCACCGAAGGCTTTCTTCAATCCCTGATGCCCATGCACAAAAAAGCCGCCCTGCAACAGGCGGCTTTCCTTTGGAATTTGTTCAACTAATACAAATCGTAGGACGGCCAGGCCGATACGCCCGTCAGCGCCGGTTCTATCTTGCTTTTCATCGTCCAGCCGCAGTCATCGTCCGCAGGATTACAATTGACAATGACCGCATAGCTCAGTCCGCCGGACAGTTCCACCAGGAAGGAGCGGGTGCCATTGTAGCAGCCGTTATGCGATTGCAGGTCGCCGGATACCAGCCAGCCGAAAGCATAGCCGGGGTTGGGGACGGAGCCGGTAGTGAGTTGGTCATGCGCACTTTTTGACATCACATCCGGCACTGTATTGTCGCCATCCACATGGGCCAGATAATGCAGCAAATCCATGGGCCGGGCCACCCATCCGCCAAAGCCTGCCCATTCCTGCAGATTCATCTTTTCTTCAGGCGTATAGGTGCATTCGCCACTGCGGGAAGTGCCGTTGGCGTTGCCCACATACATCCTGTTGGACACACCGGCAGGGTTCAGGATTTTGGAACGAATCCAGTGCTCATAGCTCTGTCCGCTGAGCTGCTCAATAACAAGCGAGGCAATCAGGAAATTGGTATTGCTATAGATGAAGGTGTCGCCGATTTTGTTGGGGGCAGCAATCAGGTCGCCCATGGCCAGCAGGGCATTGAGTGCATCGGCCTTGGTCTTGCTGGCGTTCCAGAAAACCGGTTCTCCATCGCAGGAGCGCAATCCGGAGGTGTGCCAGAGCAACATTTCAAGGGTGATGTTGTTGAGTTTAGGCATGTTGGCAGGCGTTGAGAATTTGCTGCCGAGGATGCTGTTGGGCCCAAATACTTTCTTCTTGAGAATTCCATGATCCTGCTCCCATAGCTTGACAATGCCGCAGCCTGTAATGCCTTTCGATACGCTCATGATGCGCATGGAATGATTGGGGCATAGCTCCTCGCCGGTGCTCTTGTTGGCATAGCCGTAGGATTTGGCAAATACCAGTTTCCCATTCTTAGAAACAGCCAGAGAGAGGCCGGATACGTTCTGGTTGTCCATATAGTCCTGAGCTGCCTTATCAATAGAACTGATGTCGCTCCACTTCATGACGGTATTTTCCCAGATCACGTTGAAGCGGCTGGTATTGCCGGAAGCAAAAGCGCTGATGTAGGTGGGGTAGTAGCCCTGGTAATACATATTGTCGAAGGCATGTTGGTAATTCAGCTTAGGTATTCCATTGCGCGTCCACCAAAGCGGAGAACTCTTCTTTTCCCACACGGCAGCATAGTAGTCTTTGCCACCGACGTTATAGCCACTGACGCATTCCAGTACGTATCCCTTGCCATTCAGTTCGTTGAATTTGGACTGGTATTGAGCTGCAGTCAGGTTGTGATGGGCTTCCAAGGCGCCGCCGGATGACTTGTCCCAGATACCCGCGAAGTAGGCCTTATTACCTACCGAGTATCCGCAAACCTGCCGAAGCCGGTAGCCTTTTTTCTTCATATTATCAAAAGTGGATTGGTAGCTTGCCGAGGTCATGTTGTGGTATGCCGCCCATGCCGGGCCGGATTTCTTATCCCAGATGGCGGCAAATTTTGCCTGCCCGTTCACGGCGTAACCACTGATCCAGGTCAGGCGGTAGCCTTTCTTAGTCAAGTCGTTGAAGGTGCTTTGATAGGTCGCGGAGCTCATGCCGTGATGGGCTGCCCAGGCAGGTGTGCTGGCCGGCTTTTGCCAGAGGGCTTCGTAGCGCTCCTTCCCATTTTCGGTGTAGCCGTTCACGCAAACGGGGCGGTAGCCTTTGGCTTTTAAGTCGTTGAAGGTGGACTGATAGCTGGCAGAGCTCATGTCGTGACGGGCAATCCAGGGTATGGCCTGCGCCATATTAGCCCCAATCAGACTAAGTCCAATTAAGGTTAGTGTGGATAGGAGAGATTTCATAAACGAAATTTTTGTTCATTGAAAATTAATCCATAAAAAATCTTTTATCAAAATAGAGCGTTATGCATGTGTTATTCAGCGTCTTTAAAAATGCGGTTCAACAGTTTCGCCCATCACTCCCCATGTTCTTTTCTGATGCAAAGCGCGGAAAAACGCATGGCCATTACATCCCCTTCCGCCACGCACCGAAGGCTTTCTTCAATCCCTGATGCCAATGCACAAAAAAAGCCGCCCTGCAACAGGCGGCTTTCCTTTGAAAGGATGTGTCGGGAATTACTTCACACTCACCAGCGTGATTTTGAAGTTGAGCGAATGGCCGGCCAGCGGATGGTTCGCATCCAGGATGACATGCTCGTCGGTGGCGCTGGCAACCACCACCGGAATCACGTGCCCCTCATCATCGCTGACGTGCAACTCAGTGCCCGGCTCGGGGGTAATGTCTTCCGGGAATTCGCTGCGCGGCACGCTAATAAGTGCTTCCTGCGAGCGTTCGCCATATGCCTCGTCCACGGGGATATGCACCATCTTGGTTTCCCCCTCATTCATCTCGCGAACGGCTTTGTCGAAGCCTTCGATGACCTGCCCGCTGCCCACCACAAACTCAAGCGGCTGACGGCCTTCAGAGCTGTCGAAAACTTCCCCATCGTTGAGGGTTCCTGTGTAGTGAACCGCTACGGTTTGTCCTGCTGATACTGCCATGTTAGATGGTTTGAAAAGTTGATGTCTCAGTTTGAGCCGGTGAAGGTAAGTCTTGCCTGCCGAGCCCCCTCTATCTTTATCGCTTCATGCGCCTTTATCTTTTTTGCCTGCTGCTCTTTTGGGCTGCCGGTGCGCAATCCAGGCCTCAACCTACCATCGTTCCCGGCGCCGCCCGGATGGACCAATATCTGCCGTTGCTGCAAGGCCGGCGGGTCGCCCTGCTTATCAATCAGACCTCGCGTGTGGGCGATCGGCTGCTGGCAGATACCCTTCTGGCCCGCGGCATTCAGGTCGTAAAAATTTTTGCACCGGAGCATGGTTTTCGAGGCACTGCCGATGCCGGCGCCGAGGTGGCCAATGGCCGCGACACGCGTACCGGCCTTCCGTTGATTTCGCTGTATGGGCGGCAGAAAAAGCCAACTGTGGCTCAGCTCAGCGATGTGGATGTAGTGGTGTACGACATTCAGGATGTGGGCGCACGATTTTACACCTACATCTCCACGCTCCAATATCTGATGGAGGCCTGCGCAGAAAATCAGAAACTCCTGCTGCTGCTGGACCGCCCGGATCCGAATGGTCATTATGTGGATGGGCCGGTGCTGGATACCTCACTGCGTTCCTTCGTCGGTATGCAGCCCATTCCGGTGGTGTATGGCATGAC
>JAMIQN010000120.1:0-22951 GCA_035914595.1 Chitinophagaceae bacterium
CATTTCAGGCAGGCTGCGATTAGCGATTATGAATCATCCATCTTGAACCGCCTCGATGTAGCATTTTCGCGTTGCGCCGAAAATTTTTCCCGCTATCTTTAGACGCAATTTTTACCCCCTTTTCCTCCCGGAGATGATGCTACGTTCTACACTGTTGCTGGCCGCGACCCTCCTTGTCTTTGCCTGCTCTTCCTGTGTGCACGAATACACCTGCCAGTGCAAGATTAAATACAGCGGTCAGCCTGGTTTGCCAGACAGCACCATCCGCGAATACTCTATCCGCGACACGAAGGACAAGGCGAAGGCGGCCTGTGAGCAGAACTCTTCTCAGAGCACCGACCAGACTACCCACATCACCACCAACGAGGACTGCAAGCTGTTTTAAGCGAGGTTTGCCCTTCCGCTTAGCCATCTTCTCCTTTGGAACCAGATACCCAACTGCCTCGGCGCCCAAATACCTGGCGCCTTATCCGTAAAGGACTCGGATTCCTTTTACTGCTCGCCCTCGCTGCCGTTTTTTTCATTTCAGGCTGGAGTAAGCTCCAGAACCCCGAGCCTTTTGCCTGGAGCTTCCTCGATGTGTTGCCGATTGGCATCACCGCTGCGCACGTGCTTGCCCGCATTTTCATTGGCCTGGAATGGGCTATTGGAGCCTGGCTGGCAGCGCATCTTTACCTGCGGCGTATTACCTACAAAGCCACCCTGCTCCTGCTCTTCTTACTGACCGCATATTTAATCGGCCTGTACATCCATCAGGGAAACAATGGCAATTGCGGTTGCTTCGGTGAATGGCTCTATATGAAGCCGCTGGCAGCCATCTGGAAGAATGTTGTGCTCGTCGCCGTCACCGTTCTAATCTGGATTATTTATCCGGCCAAGCCTTATCGCCAGTCCTTGTATGTAGCGATGCTGCTCACAACAGCGGCTTTTACCGTTCCGTTTGTCCTCCGCCCTGTTTATATAAGCAGTGGCGCCGAGGTTGTGAACCAGCCCATCCAGCTTGATTCGTTATATGCCTTAGCCCAGCCGGCGCCCAACGTGGACCTGCGCCAGGGCAAGCATATCCTTTGCTTTTTTAGCAGCACCTGCCCGCACTGTATCAAGGCAGCCTACCTCGTTCAGATTCTGCATCGTCAATACCCTGAGTTCCCCATTTACATGGTAATCAGCGGTGGCAAGATTGCGGAACAGGACTTCCTCGACGAAACAAAATCTGCAGCCGTGCCGCACTCCCTGCTCATGGATACGGAGGTCTTCGTGAAGCTGGCCGGGCCCAGTGTGCCGGCGATTTTCTGGATCAATAACGGCGTCATTGAGCGGAAGAGCTACTATACCGCACTGGAGCCGGACGCCATTCGAAAATGGCTCAACAATAAGTAGATGAGATTTATTATCTGATTTTTTTGTTAGTCGGCTTCAGCCCCCTGATAAAACAGCCGTTGCGACGCTCCGTTCATCTGGATTTCGCTATTGGGCTTGCCTCCTGAAATCTTCCCGGTACCCGCTGCAACTCAGTCAATCGTAATGTGTAGCCGCTTTTTCTGGCTGACATTCTATTCATTTCCCTTACCTTCGCAGCCCTTTTTGCGCTTGGTAGCTTCTGTTGAGTCGTTCCGGGCCGCATTTTGTCATGAAACATAACCGTGAATTTGAGATAGCCTGGCTCGGCCTGAAGGTTGGTGAGCACGTCTATGAATTCAGCATAGGGGATGCCTTCATGCAAGAGCGTGGGGCACCGGCAGAGACCCATTCCTGGAATGCTCAGGTAAAGCTTCGCTTCGACAGACAGACCAGCTTTTTTCGGCTGCACTTCGATATTTCAGGCTCCGTAGTTGTGCCCTGCGACCGCTGCGGCGACGACTTTGCCCTACAACTCTGGGACGAAGCTGACCTGCTCATCAAACTCACCGGCGAAGACCATGATGCAGAGGCGACAGACGAAGAAGCAGATGTCGCATTTGTATCCCGCCACGAGACCGTCATTGATATATCCGGCTGGATTTATGAATTCGTGATGCTCAGCCTGCCCATTCAGCGCCTGCACCCCGAGGGAGAATGCAATCCGGATGCCCTTCGACTGCTGGGCCAACTGGGCAACACTGAGGACGAACCGGAGCACAACAGCCTCCGTAGCCTGAAGACGATTGCCATTGAGAAGACCTCGAAGCAAGCCAATCATTCCAACAGAAAATCCAATAACTCGTAACTCAACAGCTTCTGAATTGCTTTGGCCTTCGCCGATGCAGTTTCTGAAATTCATCATTCATTCGCCAATTTTTTAGAAACCTACTGATATGCCAAATCCTAAGCGCCGCCACTCTCAGCAACGTTCTGCCAAGCGTCGTACGCACTACACGGCGACTCCGGAAACTTTCTCCACCGATAAGCTCACGGGTGAAAGCCACCTGCGCCACCGCGCACACTGGTCGGAGGGTAAGCTCGTCTATCGCGGCCGTGTTGTCATTGACAAGAGCGGAGCCGGCGAAGCCGAAGAGCCAAAGGCTTAAGCGATGCAGCCGGGAAGGGGAAACTCCCTTCCTTTAATCGGAATCCTGCATCTTTATCCGTCGTCTGCATCAAGCAGGCGCTCTAATGACCTACTCAATATTTTAGTGCCGGCATGAACATCGCGCTGGACATAATGGGCGGCGACTTTGCCCCGGAGCAGGCGCTGCTCGGAGTGCAACAGTTTTTTCAGCAACAGCCTGACCCTTCCGTTAGATTGCTTCTTGTTGGCAATGAAGAGGCCGTCCGGCCTTATTTGCCCTTGTTGCAAGGCTTTGAGGGGCGATACACCCTGGTGCACGCCAGCGAAGAAATAGGAATGCACGAGCATCCTACCAAAGCCCTGAAAGAAAAGCCTGATTCTTCCATTGCTGTGGGTTTCGGCGCATTGGCACGAGGCAAGGCAGATGCTTTTATCAGTGCCGGTAATACGGGTGCCATGCTCGTGGGCTCACTCTATAGCGTGAAAGCCATTGAGGGGATTCTGCGACCCACTATTGCTTCTCCTTTGCCCCGTACAGACGGAGGCTTCAATTTCCTTCTGGACGTAGGTATCAATGCCGATTGCAAGCCTGAACATCTGGTTCAGTTTGCCATCCTTGGCTCTCTGTATGTAAAGCACGTTCTCGGGAAAACCAGTCCCAAAGTAGGCCTGCTCAATATCGGTGAAGAAGAAGGCAAGGGCAATATTCTGGCTC
Source organism: Chitinophagaceae bacterium (assembly GCA_035914595.1). Taxonomy (GTDB): domain Bacteria; phylum Bacteroidota; class Bacteroidia; order Chitinophagales; family Chitinophagaceae; genus UBA1952. The sequence continues at coordinate 3,204 of JAMIQN010000120.1, forward strand.
AGGCTACCTATCCGCTGCTAAAGGAGCACGAGTCCATTCGTTTCGCAGGAAATGTAGAAGGCCGTGACCTCTTTGGCGATAAAGCTGATGTGGTGGTCTGCGAAGGTTTTGTAGGTAATGTGGCGCTGAAAATGGCCGAAAGCGTGTATCAGATTTTTGCCGGCGAACGGGGCGTGAAGGATGAATTCCTGAGCCATTTCAATTATGAATTGTATGGTGGCACACCGGTTCTCGGCATCAATAGCCCCGTGGTGATTGGTCACGGGATTTCATCGGCACGTGCCTTCTGCAATATGATTGATGTGGCGCGCAAGATGGTTGGCTCCGGCCTCATTGACGCATTCCGCGCGCATTTTGCGCAGGCTGCAGAGGCCTGATCCGGAGCAGAATTGCCTGATCTTTAGACATTACCTTTTTTAGAAAGTCGGTAGCACATTCGTTGCCGGCTTTTTGATGTGAACTGTGCGAATGTTTAGGGCTATTTGCCGAAGGTGCTCAAGGCCTTGATGCATATTTCTGCACCTTTGCGCCGTTCCGCGATTTTTCATTTCCTATGAAGCAAACACGCTCCTTACTCATTGCCGGTCTCGCGATTGGCACCCTTATCTCGTCACCCGATATGGCCATTGCACAGAAGAAAGCAAGCAACAACAAGAAGGCAAACACCAACAAGGCTCAGACTAAATCCAAACAGGATTTTAAGGTCGCTGCCGAATCTTTTGCTGACCTGCAACTGCTGCGCTACCAGGTTCCGGGCTTCAACGAATTACCCTTACAACAAAAGAAACTGGCCTACTACCTCTATCAGGCCGCACTCTGTGGGCGCGACATTATCTACGACCAGAAAAGCAAGTATGGCCTGACCCTGCGCAAGACTTTGGAAGCGATGTATGGCACCTACACGGGGCCACGAGACTCCAAAGAGTGGAAAGAATTTGAAACCTATTGCGGTCGCTTCTGGTTCTCCAGCGGCAACCACCATCACTATGGCAATGAAAAATTCTTCCCGGAATGCAGCGCAGACTACTTCTATCAGGTGCTGTCGCATTCGAAGCAAAGCCTGTTGCCGTTTCAATCAAAGTCTGAGACGCTGGCAGCCTTCTGGGAGCGCATTCGCCCGATTATCTATGACCCCAACATTGAGCCCCGCCTGATAGACCTGCGCCCGGGTGTGGACCACGTGCAAGGCTCCTCCAACAATTTCTATGAGAACGTTACAGAGAAAGAAGTGGAAGACTTCTATTCCAAATTCGACACGAAAGGTGATGCGCCGTCCTGGGGCCTCAACAGCAAGCTGGTGAAGGAAAATGGCGTGATTCAGGAGCGCGTCTGGAAGGCAGACGGCATGTACGGCGCAGCCATCAAGAAGATAGTTTACTGGCTGGAAAAGGCTGTGCCCGTTGCTGAGGACGCCAAGCAGGCAAAGGCACTTGAACTGCTCATCAAATTCTATCAAACCGGCGACCTGAAGACCTTCGACGACTACAGCATTGCATGGGTGGATGACGTGAATTCACGTGTGGATGTGGTGAACGGATTCATCGAAGTGTACCTCGATGCACTCGGCAAGAAGGGGTCGTTTGAGAGTGTAGTTTCCATCAAAGACCTCGAAGAAACCAAGCGGATTGCCAAGATTGCGAGCTATGCCCAATGGTTTGAAGATCACTCTCCACTGATGCCCGAGCATAAGAAGAAAGTAGTGAAGGGTATTACTGCAAAAGCCATCACCGTTGTAGTGGAAAGCGGCGACGCAGCACCTTCTACACCGATTGGCATCAACCTACCCAATGCCGACTGGATTCGCAAAGAGCACGGCTCGAAAAGTGTTTCACTAAGCAACATCATCCATTCCTACAACCTTGCTTCTGCAGGCAGCGGAATGCTGGAAGAGTTTGCGGCAAGCCCGGAAGTGCTGGCACGCCTAAAGAAATATGGCAACCTCGCTTCTGACCTGCATACCGATATGCACGAATGCATCGGCCATGCTTCCGGCCAAATCAATCCCGGCGTTGAAACCACCGACAAAACACTTAAGAACTACGCAAGCACATTAGAAGAAGCCCGTGCAGACCTTGTGGGCCTGTACTATGTGATGGACCCGAAGCTGGTTGAAATTGGCGTGATGCCTTCTCTCGAAGTAGGCAAAGCCGAGTACGATCAGTACATGATGAATGGCTTGATGACTCAGTTGACACGCCTCACCCCCGGCAGCCAACTGGAAGAAGCGCATATGCGGAACCGGGCACTCAATGCCTATTGGGTGTACGAGCATGGCAAGAAAGACAACGTGGTTGAATTTGTGAAGCGCAACGGCAAGACCTACGTCCAGGTGAATGACTATGAAAAGCTGCGGACTCTGTTTGGCGAACTGCTGCGCGAAATTCAGCGTATCAAGAGCGAAGGCGATTTTGCTGCCGGACAAAAACTGGTAGAGACCTATGGTGTGAAGGTGGATCCGGTATTGCACCGCGAAGTACTGGAACGTTACGCCAAGCTCCACATCAAACCCTACAAAGGCTTTATTCAGCCGCGCCTCGTACCCGTAATGAAGGGCAATGAAATCACGGATGTGAAGGTGGAATATCCCACCAGCTTCTTCAGCCAGATGATGGAATACGGCAAGGACTACGACTTCCTGCCTGTCGTCAACTAATCGGGCAAGAAGTAGTTTGTTCCAAATTTTTCGGTTGCCATGCAGACGGAATCGCCGCATCGCGTGCTGGGAATTATCTGTGGCTCGCCCGGCTGGGGCGGTTTAGAGATAAATACCCTGCGCCTCGCAGAATGGCTGCGTACCGAAGGTTGGAAAGTTCATCTGCTTACCGCCGGTGGTGCCCCGATGCAGCAACACGCAGTCGGGAAAGTGTCGTCTGTGCAGGCAATGCGCGAACAAGGATTGCCAAGACGTGGTGCACAGTTGCGGATTCTTCATGCCTGGCTGCGCCGCTACAAGATTCGGGTCTTGTGGGTGCCTTTTCGCAACGACCTGAAAGTGGCTTCGCTCTACAAGCGCTTTTATGATAGCCGGCTTTCGCTGGTGTATCAGCAGCACATGCAGTTGGGGCGCAGCAAGCGCAACCTGATTCACACGCTGCGCTACCAAATGATTGATCGCTGGATTGCTCCGCTGGAATATCTCCGTCAGGAAACCTTGCGCCTGAGCCGGGTGCGCGATGAAAAGATTTCGGTGATTCCATTTGGTGTTGACCTGTCTCCTTTTTCGAATCCGATACCGTCGCGGGCGGAAGCACGAAGCTTTCTGGGTCTGCACACCGAGGCTTTTGTGGTGGGCGTGCTGGGGCGGCTGGATGTAAAGAAGGGGCAGATGCTTTTGTTGCAGGCCTTGCAACAGGCGAATCAACAAGGCTCTTCTTTTGACCTGCTTATTATGGGCAATGCCACGCTGGATGCGGAGGGAGAAGCGTATGCACGTCAGCTACGAACTTTTGTAGCTGAGGCCGGGCTGACAGATCGGGTTCATTTCCGCAACTACGACCCGGAGGTGATGTATTTCTTCAGGGCCATTGATGTGTTTGCGATGCCTTCCATCGGGGAAACCTTTGGAATGGTGACCATTGAGGCAATGGCTGCCGGGGTGCCCGTCATCGGTGCGGATGCAGATGGCACGCATGAGATTCTGGATGGTGGCCGGCTGGGTTGGCTTTTTGAAAATGGCAACGCAGGTGATTTTCTGGAAAAGCTTTCCGACCTGCGTCAGTCGGCAGCACTTGCCGGGAAAATTTCAAAGGCGAAAGAAGAAGTGTTGCAACGGTATTCGAAGGAGCAGATGCTGGTCAAAATTGAAGCCTTGCTCATAGCACTTTTGGAACAGCAGGCGCATTCGGACGATTGACCTAAAAGCTTCGTTTTTCGGCTCTGTTTTTCCGCTTTTAACGCGGGGATGGGAGGGAAAGAGCAGTAATTCAATTTTTTTCCTCATTTACTGCGTTCAATTAACGTTTCAAGAGGCGTTAGTCCATACCTTCGCGCCGCGAAAACGAAATCCGCACAAGAAATTCAACGCCAAACCACCTAAATCAAGCATAAAAATGGCTACGAACAACACGACCGGTTTTATGGACAATCTCATGGAGATGCATAAGAACATGGTGAGCACAGCCGTGGAAAACACTAAGAAGTTGACCAACGGTAATGCACTGCTGAACGACACAATCGAGAAAGGCAGCGAATGGTACAGCAACTGGATGGAAAACCAAAAGAAGTTCTTCAGCCAGGGTACAGACAAGGCAAGCTCTGCAGCAGAAACTGCAAAGGCAAACGCCGACAACATGACCGAATTTTTTCAGAACTGGTACAACACTCAGGTGAACTGGGGTAAGAGCATTTGGGAAGCTTCTCAATCCTGGATGAAGGACGCAACCGAAAAGGCAAGCACCAATCCGATGGAACAGGCTACCGCTGCTTACAACAACTGGATGAACCAGTGGAATAAGGTTTTCACCGGCATGAGCAATACGCAAAGCTGGGCTGAAAATATGCAACAGTGGGGCAAGATGAACCCCTTCAACATGGACGCATGGAAGAACACTTCCAACGACATGACGGGTATCTTCAACCAATATGTCCAAATGCTGAACAACGGCTTTAGCGAATGGCAGAGCCAACTTCAGAATGGTACCACTCAGGACGCGTTCCGCAATATGCTGAACAGCGCTGAAGGCCTCACCCGCTTCTACAAGCTGTGGGCTCCGATGTGGAAGAGCATTCAGGACAAGACCTTCAACATGGAGGTGTACAAGAACTTCATGAGCCCTGCTTCTTATCAGGAGCTGATGGACAAGTTCTTTGGCTTCATGCCCGAAAGTACCCGCCAGTACATGCAGCAGCTCACATCGCTGATGCAGAACGGTGCAAAGCAAGCCGCCGCCGCCGGTAGCAATGGCTACAACCAAATGCGCCAGATGATGGCTACCATCCCCGGCTTGAACGGTATGGAAGGCTTTGGCCAAATGCTGAGCATGTACGAAAACATGCAGCAAATGATGCAGCAAACGGTATCACCCATCACCAAGATGATGACGCCGAACCAGTACACAAAGAACATGAGCGAATGGCAGGACATCGCCGACCGCAGCATGGTGTACAACATCAAGAATGCACAGCTTCAGTATATGATGTACGTGCAGGGCACTCAGGTGATGGATGCTCTGGCACAAAACATCCTTCACAAGATGGAGCAGGGTGAAGAAGTGAAGAGCATGATGGCGCTCTATCAGGAGTGGCTCAACATCTCTGACAAGCAATTTGTCAGCCTGTTTGAAAGCGACGAATACAGCGAACTGATGGCTGAAGTAAGCGCCCTTCAACTGAAGCTTCGCAAGGATATGGAAGGCCAAATGGAGCGTGCCATGTCCGGCTTTCCCATCGCTACACGTAGCGAACTGGACGAGCTTTACAAGACCATCTACGACCTAAAGAAGGAAGTACGTCAGCTCAGCCGCATGTTGGAAATTGATGGCGAAGTAGCTGCTCAGCCTGTTGCTGAAAAGACCAAGGAAGAAGCGGCTCCGGCTCCCGCCAAGAATTCTTCTAAGAGCAAGAAGGCATAATAAAAAACCGACTATTTATGTGACAAAGGCCGCTCTGAAGAGCGGCCTTTGAACTTTTTTGTGACTTCAGTTTTTGGAAAAACGACCAATGATATTGGTTTTACTGCTGCACCGCAGAACTTGAACCGTTAGGCACAACATTCCATTGACAGGCTAATAGATCTCAATATCAGTAAGGCCACCACTACCAACATTTTGCGAATAGTACAGGCTGTATGTCCCGCCAGGGCAGGTAGAATTACAACTACCCACATTGACACAGTTAGTGTGAGGAAGTGTGCAGGAGGTTCCCGTTACTCCAACATAAGTACCCAAATCTCCAGGGCAACTACCAGAAGGGCCGCAACGCAGTGCTCCATTGTCAACGATTGTCGCATATCGCCATTCGTTCCCTCCACCAGTTACGGAAATGTATGACGAACCTAATGGTGGTACTGCTATCGTTTGCTTCGAAGTATACCATGCAGCTGGGGGCGGGCCACAAGTGCCTGGCGCGGCTTGATACACAGTCACCAGATACGAGCACGGCGTACTGTTAAAGATGCGCAAGGTCTGTGCCTGCACGGTATGCCAGCCAGTAATAATGAAAGGCTGAAGAGGAGCTTTTTCATCGTGGGTAATTATTTGGTGAACTCGAAAGCTTGAAAATAAAATCAACATAAAAGGATATTTTTTTTGATAAATCTGTAAATAGCAACTAATTATTAAGTTTGAATTGAAAAACAAGATGTTTTCAATGAGAAAATTTTCTCCCTGGGGCGGTCGTAGCTGCATCTTTTCGGTGTCATCCATCCTGATGATGTGCTGTTTTTCCACGCTGCGGGCACAAAAAGCACCAGAGCTTGTCCAGGATATCAATACAGCGACGAATACACTTACCACCAACAATGGCAATGGCCTGATTCCAAGTCCGATGATCGTCTTTAAGAACAAGCTGTACTTCAATGGAAATGAAATGACACATTCAGCGGAGCTATGGCAATACGACGGCAGCACCCCTCCCAGCATGGTGTACGATATGGAACCAGGGATTGGCCCTAACGGAGGCGCCTTTTTCCAAGGCGGCATATGCAATTACAACGGTAAACTGTATTATTCGGGCGGCACCCACCTTACAGGCCTTGAACTTGTTTCCTACGACGGTGTCAATCCTCCGGTGGTGGTAGCAGACCTCAACCCCGGGGCGCGACACTCTTGGCCCTACTGTTTCACAGCGTTTAAGGGCAATCTGTTTTTCAGTGCTGACACAACGGACATCTTAGGCTTGAGTTATGCCCCGTCTTTTTACCGCTACGACGGTGTTCACCGTCCCCGCCGCATTTCCATCGGCACGGAGACAGTTGGCGGCAATGGCAGCAACGCGGAGGAATTTACACCTTACGACACGCTGCTGTATTTCCTTGCCAATCCCTCCAGCTCCACCGACCGGTACGACAAGCGGTTGTACTACACAGACCAATACGGCAACTACGCGCCTGCTAAGGGCACAGCAGGGTTGTCGCGTATCTATGGCCTGATGGTTAGCGACCCGTTGATGTACTTCGTGGCCTACACGCCCGCGCATGGCTTTGAGCTGTACAGCTACGACGGCGATACGGCGCTGCGCGTTACCGATGTAGGCGCAGGCCCAATTAATGGCTTGCCGAAAGATTCCCTGTGGCAGACGGCGGGGCGGGCATCCAGGGTTTATAAGCTTACCTTCTACAACGGCGACATCTATTTTCCCGGCTCTACAACGGGCATCAACTACCAGCTCTACAAATACACCCCCTTTTCAGGGGCCACATCATTGGTGGCTACGCTCCATCCGGATAGCCTGGTGCAGCCGCACGGGCTGCCTTTAGTGCCCAACAGCTTTCAGGTATATGACGGCTCATTGTTCTTTGCAGCCTACACCTTGGCCACGGGCTACGAGCTGTGGAAATGGGACGGCACCAACTGCGGCCTGTTTGCGGACATTCAGCCCGGCCATCTCGGTAGCATAGCCTGGGTGGATGCAGATACGTCCTGGCTGCCAAATCGCAATCTTTTCAACCTGCCCTACTTTACCGAGTATAAAGGGCAGCTCTATTTCGGCGCGATAGACACGATTCATGGCCGAGAATTATGGCGCATGGGTACCCAAACGAATGGCATCACGACTGCAAAATGGCAAGGTGCAGTGAAGTTGTACCCTAATCCGGCCTCAAGCAGTGCTACGCTGGAGATCACAGTACCTTCCTCACAGAGATTGTCAGTTTCGCTGTGCGATATGGCAGGCAAAGAGGTATATCAACTGCCTGGCCGGGAATTTCCGGCAGGTAAATCGTCAGTCTCCCTACCGCTGCAAAGCCTGTCTCCGGGCCAGTATTTCTACCGGCTGCTGTGCGGTGGGCAAAGTGTTGCAACTGGAGTGCTGCTAAGGCAATAGCCGCGCTTTATTTGAAACGAAATAAATAGCCCACTTCCAGGTTCAATTTTGCGCATCTTGGCATGACCTCCGCTTGAGTTTTTGGATGTAAGGCCGACTACAGCCATCCCATTAAGCTGCTCCCGCCAAGACTTCTTCTAAGAGCAAGAAGAACTAAGCACTGCACGACGATTTATCAAAGAGGTTGCCCGTATGAGGCAGCCTCTTTTTGTTTCTGTTCAAAGTAGAGGTGCCCGTTTTGAATCAACGGTAGGCATCTCCTGTAGAAAGCATCTAAATAGCCCAGTCAACTGAAGGCAGACCTTGTTGTTGCAACCACGCATTTGTTTGCGAAAACGGTTTCGAACCAAAGAATCCTTGATAAGCAGAAAGCGGAGAGGGGTGTGCCGCACGCAACACGAGATGCTTTGAGCGGTCAATAAGAGGGGCCTTGCTCTGGGCAAATCGTCCCCAAAGGATGAACACCACATGAGCACATTGTCTGGAAACCGTTGCGATGACCGCATCTGTAAAACGATGCCAGCCGATTTGTGCATGAGAGTTCGCGCGATGGGCCTCCACCGTCAATGAAGCATTCAGGAGCAGCACTCCCTGGCTGGCCCAGGATTCCAGGTTGCCGTGGCGAGGTACTGCTACCTCCAGGTCGCTAGTCATTTCCTTAAAAATATTGACCAGAGAAGGCGGGGGATTTATCCCTTGTGGCACCGAGAAGCAGAGGCCATGCGCCTGCCCGGGCTGGTGGTATGGGTCCTGCCCCAAAATGACAACGCGAACACGTTCCAAGGGCGTAGCATCGAATGCGTGAAATATATCGCTGCCTTTTGGGTAAATGACTTTACCCAGGCTCTTTTCCCGCTTCAGGAAGGCAACGATTTCATCGAAGTAAGGCTGCGAAAACTCGGATGCTAATGCCTCCTTCCAATCAGCCGCTATGCGCACGTCGGCCATAAGTTTGGAACGTGTTACCTGTGAAGATGGATAAATCGGTTAGTGAGCAGTTGTGTCCACGGCATCGGGGGAGTAGGGCGTGTACTTCACGGCGCCTTTGCTGCCATCAGCTACCATGATGCATACCGAGCCACAAAAGTTTTCATTCTTGAGCCGCGTCATAAACTCAAACACGAACGCATCCGTATGATCCGGAGAAAACGGATAGATGATATAGTTGCTTGGCGCATCGCCGTGGTGGCGTGAGGTGAACTGCTCGTCAAACTTGCGGTCGTTACTGTCGTACACCATCATCTTATGGTTGGTAGCACGCGGGTTCCCGACGAAAATGATCTGATAGAGATGACCACCGGCAAGCTGCACCATGATGGGAAACGGTACCATGCTTTCCATGTTGATCATGGCATCGCGATACACCTTGAAGCCCTGTTTCAGGTAATGTTGCTTGATGGCATCCGCTTGCAGGCGGATAGCAGGATCAATGCAGCCAACTGGAGCGCGCCGATCTTGTGCATAGCTGGTTTGGGTGGCAATAAGGCCAAATAGGAGCAGGCAAAAAGAGAGAGCTTTTTTCATGGAGGACGAAGATGTGAGGTTCCGATTGGATGAGGTGCAACAAAGGCGTTAAGGCCTTATTTGATCGGCAGATTCAAGACAGAATCCCCGGTGAGAAATGCCTCGAGATGATCGCCGATAACCACCGGGCCTACGCCTTCAGGCGTGCCTGTGAAGAGCAGGTCACCGGTATTGAAAGAAAAAAAGATAGAAGCATAAGCAATCAGGCGATCCACGGAATGGAGCATGTTCCCGGCCCAGCCCTGCTGCACGCTCTGGCCATTTTTCTTTAGTTCAAAACGCAAGTCCTGCACCTGCTGTTCTTCTGAAAGAGGGACGAAGCTGCCTACTACTGCAGAGCCGTCAAAAGCTTTGGCAATTTCCCAGGGCAGGCCCTTCTCTTTCTGGTGTTGTTGCAGATCGCGGGCGGTAAAGTCAATGCCAACCGTCACCTGGTCGTAGTAGCGCCGCGCGAACTTTTCCGCGATGTGCTTTCCATTCTTGCAAATGCGAAAAACCAGCTCTGCTTCATAATGAACTTCCTTGCTGAACTCGGGTAGATAAAAGGGGCGTCCGGGAGGTAGCAGCGCGGTTTTTGGCTTCATGAACAGAACCGGATTTTCAGGTACGGCATTACTCAATTCACGGGCATGTGCTGCATAATTTCTACCAACGCAGATAATTTTCATTCCTAAGGCAGAGATAGCTTGAGAGGTGATGTGCTGAGGAGGACGCCAAATGTACACTGCCGATTCCCGCCCTTATGTAGCGCTACTTTTGGCCACTTTTTTCGACGAGACTATGCGTGTAAAAATTACTTTTCCGGAAACGTCGCCCCTTAAAGTATTGAGCATTCCGGTTCGTATTGGTGACTTGAATTATGGAGGTCATGTAGGCAATGATGCGATTCTTTCCATTATGCAGGAAGCGCGCATGCAATGGCTGGCGTCGGCAGGAATGACGGAGCTGGAGGTTGGTGGACATGGCCTGATTATGGCCGATGTGATGGTAGCCTATCGAGGTGAATCGTTTTATGGAGATGTGTTGCAGGTAAGCCTCTATGTCGGCGATAAGTCTGCAACTGCGTTCGATTTACTGTATCGGATTATTGCGTTGCGGCATGGGGATGAATATCTCATTGCAGAAGCCAAGAGTGGCATGGTTTGCTTCGACTATCAGCGCCGGAAGGTGGTGGCAATGACGCCTGTGCTTAAAGGTTTGTTGGAGGAACAAATTGATGGGTGAGGTCAGCGAACTGCAGAGGTTAATTGATGTTAACTTTAAGCCATAAATCAAAAATGCTATGGTACGATTTGCCCCCAACTGGAATGTAGAGCTGCGCAACTGGCTGCGCGCAGCAAATCAGACCTTCGTCAACCAGTTCAATGAAACAGCCATCAATCATGCAATTGGTACGGCCAACGGACACTTCCGAGACCACTGGTGCCAGGAGTTTATCAAGATTGCATCAGACCCTTTTGACAGGCGCGTTGTCACGATTGAGCAGGGAACACACCAACCCGAGGACGCGCGAGGAGGAGGTTTCAAGTTGCATTTTACCGGACGCGACAATGGAGGTTACGCCTTCCATTTCTACGTCCGCCAACTGATGACGGGTGCACTGGAGATTACGGAAATGAGCTACAACGACCGTGGCATCCGCCGCTGCATGAGAACCTGATAAAACGATACTGAATTGAACAGGCATTGCACAGGAATCCAATAGAAAAGCCCGGAAACATCCGGGCTTTTTCGTGTCTGGTAGCGGAGACGGGAGTTGAACCCGTGACCTCAGGGTTATGAATCCTGCGCTCTAACCATCTGAGCTACCCCGCCAAAAGGAGCGCAAAGATAATGGGCAGGAGCAAAAGAAAAACCGCCCGAAGGCGGCCTTTCTGAGAATGTAGATTTTGCTTGAGATATGTTGATTTCGCGAGGGATTTTGATGGTTGAAAGTAGAAGCTTAGTTGCCCAGATAGGTTTTGAGACGAGTACATTTTGTGTCGCTCCTGAGGCGGCAGATAGCCTTGTCCTTGATTTGGCGGACGCGCTCCCGAGTGAGGGCAAACCGCTCACCTATATCTTCCAGGCTCATCGGGTTGTCCACGCCAATGCCGTAGAAGAGGAGGAGTACGTCACGCTGGCGTTCGCTGAGCACACGGAGGGAACGACCTAATTCGCAGCGGAGCGAATCAATATGCTCCAACTCGGCATCTGTGGCATCCGCATTGGGATTGATCAGCACGTCCAGAAGGCTGGATTCGTCCGTGTCGCCGATGGGTGCATCCATGCTCACGTGGCGGGCTGCAACGCCCAGCGTTGTTTCGATTTCATCTTGTCCAATGTCCAGGATGTCGGACAACTCTTCCATGGTAGGCTCACGCTCGAATTCCTGTTCCAACATGCAGTACGCGCGGTTGATGCGATTGCTCAGGCCAACCTTGTTCAAGGGCAGGCGAACGATGCGGCTTTGCTCTGCCAGAGCCTGAAGGATGCTTTGACGAATCCACCATACGGCGTAGGAGATGAACTTGAACCCGCGGGTTTCGTCGAATCGCTGCGCAGCCTTGATCAGGCCAAAGTTGCCCTCATTGATGAGGTCGCTGAGGGTGAGGCCTTGATTCTGGTACTGCTTGGCGACCGATACCACAAAGCGAAGGTTTGCTTTTGTGAGCCGGTCCAACGCTCGTTGATCGCCCTGGCGAATAAGTACCGCCAGTCGCACTTCTTCCTCCGGAGAGATCAGGTCCACCTTGCCGATTTCCTGAAGGTATTTTTCCAGGCTCTGGCTCTCACGGTTGGTGATGCTCTTCGAGATTTTCAGTTGACGCATTGACATAGAAAATCGCTGTTTTTAGGGTTAAAGAAATTGTGTGCGTTGTCTGATGGCAGACAGTTCTAAGACAAACTTATGTGTAGTCATCATTCGACCCAAAAAATATTAAGAGCCATTTAACAGCACCAACCCAACCTTTTAAGACCGCCTTCGGAAATTAAATTTTGAAAGCTCAGCCCTTTTTCTATAATTGCACGCCTAAGCAATTTTTACAAGAACGCGTTCAATGGCTGGCAACAAGAAGAAGATAATCTACACCCTGGAGTACCCTATCCGTAGCTCTCCCACGATTCTGTTTGAGTTCCTTTCTACTGCGGTAGGCTTGCAGGAATGGTTTGCGGAAAGGGTGGATCAACGTGAATCTCACTTCTACTTCACGTGGAATGGTGCTGTGGACGAAGCAGAGCAGACCGAAATTTTCGAAAACAACTACGTCCGGTACCGCTGGGATTACTATGACGAAGATGAGTTCTTCGAATTTCGCATTGAACAAAGTCCTGTCACGAATGAAACTATTCTTCGCATTACGGACTTCGCTGATAAATCTGACCTGGACAGCAATCAGCACCTCTGGAATCAGCAGGTGCAGAATCTGAAGCATCGTATCGGCGCCGCATAGGTATTCAGTTCCGTTTTGAAGTCTTCCACCCGTCGGCTATCCGGCGGGTGATTTTTAGTTTTTTCACCTATCGGTAAAGGCTTCACAAAGTGTATTCTTTACTTAGGCAAAAGCCTACTCGTAGGTGTCCACGGAAAGATTAACCCGAAGACGCGTGGCTGCATTCACCGCTTGAACTAAGTTCGCCGCCGCTTTGTTCAAGAAGCTCGACATACTCATCGTCCGTTCTTTTATCGGGCCCTTTGTCGTTACGTTTTTCGTAGCGCTTTTTGTGTTGGTCATGCAGTTCTTCTGGGTGTATATGGATGAACTGCTTGGCAAGGGGTTTGGTGTTTGGATGATTCTGCAGCTCCTGTTTTTCATGAGCTCTACAATGGTGCCGTTGGCCCTTCCGCTCGCTATTCTGCTCTCTTCCATTATGACGTTTGGCAGCATGGGAGAGTCATATGAACTGGTTGCCATCAAGTCGTCGGGCATCTCTCTTTTGCGTGTGATGAAGCCCCTGGTGATTGTGATGGGGTTCGTAGCGGTAGGTGCTTTCTTTTTTAATAACAACGTTATCCCGCGGGCCAATCTCAGAGCCTTTTCACTACTCTATGATTTGCGAAACGCCAAGATGGCTTTCAACATCAGGCCCGGTGTTTTTAATAATGAAGTACCCGGCTATACCATCAAAGTAGGCAGTAAGGATAAAGATGGAGGCATCGTTCATGACGTGATCATTTATGAGCGTGGCCCCTACGGAGGCAATACGCAGGTGCTGCTGGCGGAAAGCGGAGATCTAAGCCCATCGGCCGATGGTAAGTATCTGATGTTTCGCTTGCGCAATGGCTGGCGCTATCAGGAAGGAGGAGATGTGGCAAACCCAAATGGCGGCATCCACGCTACACAGACAAGGATGCACTTCAAAGAATTCGACAAGGTCATTGATCTCTCGGCGCTCAAGCTTTCCCGAACAAATGAAGACCTCTTCAAGGGCGGCTACCAAATGATGAACGTGAGCCAGCTTCGTGACGACATCAAACAAATCCGAAAGACCCGCAAGCACGATATTGAACTGAGCGAAGCCAATTTTGCACCCTACCTACCGGTCTATAGCAAGACAGAGGCAGGCAAGGATTTCAGGCGCCGCCTCGATTCTTTAAAGGGCCATACCGCAACCAAACTTGCCGGAGGCTTCATTGCTCATATTCCCGACAGCCTGCGCAACAAAGCAGTAGATGCCGCGATTTCGAACATGCGCAACGCCATGCAACTGGTGGGCTATACGGCCAATAACGTCAAGATCAACGATGACAACCTGGTGAAACGCGAGATTGTGATGCATGGAAAGTTTACGCTCTCCTTTGCCTGTGTGCTCCTGTTTCTGATTGGTGCACCGCTCGGTGCCATCATCCGAAAAGGAGGCTTGGGAATGCCCATCATCGTAGCCATCGGCTTCTTTGTCCTCTATTTCATTTTGTCGAAAGCGGGTGAGGAAATAGCTAAAGCACATACTGTTCCGGCTTGGGTTGGAATGTGGTCGAGTACGGCTATCCTCATGCCGATTGCATTCGTCATCGTGCGTGCTGCCCGCAACGATTCTCCTCTCTTTAGCAAGGAATGGTACTACCGTCTTGGCAGAAGGCTGGTGAGGGTCGTAAAAAAATCATAGCCCTTTCTACACGTCGTTTCATGCTCTGTTCTCTGCGCTCCTCCTTCAATCCCTGGTTCATCTATCCACTGATGGCCTGGGCGGTATTGGGTAGCCTGTTGCCAGTATTTTTCACGAAGAGCGAAATTTTTCTTGCGGTAAATGGCCATCACAATGCCTTCCTTGATGTGCTGATGTATGGCTTCACTAACCTCGGCGATGGGATTGGTATCAGCATTGTGCTTGTGCTCGTCTTGCTATTGTTCCGTTCCAGCAGGAATGTATGGTTTGTGTGCACTGCAATTGCCTGTACCGTTGCTCCGGCACTCGTCATTCAGGTAGTGAAAAGTTGGGTACAAGCCCCTCGTCCACTTGAATTTTTCAAAGCCGAACTACTGATCAATCCGGGCTGGGTACACATTCGGGATAACTGGCCCCACCTCTACCATCGTTCATTTCCTTCCGGCCACTCAGGCGGCATCTTTAGCCTTTGCTGTTTTCTCAGCATGATTATTCCCCATCAGAAACGCAGGCTGGGACTGGTTTTGCTGCTCTTAGCACTGGCAGTAGGGTATTCGCGTATGTACGTGGCAGCCCATTTCTATCTGGATATTTTTGTGGGCAGCCTTATCGGCTCTGCGATGTCACTGCTATGTTTTGCTCTGATTCAGGCAAGGGCTCCTCGCCCCATTCTGCTGCAGCGACACGGTGATGAAAAGCTGATTTCCTGAATGTCTCTCCGTAACACGTACCTCCTGATTGGCGCTCTTGCGGCCTTACTATTCCTGCCATTTCTGGGGCATGTGCATTTGTTTGATTGGGACGAAATCAACTTCGCGGAAGCAGCCCGCGAGATGATTGTGAGCAAAGACTATTTGCGAATGCAGATAGACTTCACGCCTTTCTACGAAAAGCCTCCTTTGTTCATCTGGCTTCAGGTCCTTTGCATGAAGGCCTTCGGAGTGGGGGAGTACGCCGCCCGACTGCCCGATGCCCTGACCGGCATTGCCACCCTGCTGTCCATTTATTGGGTAGGCTGCAAGGCGAATGATCGTAAGACGGCCCTTTGGTGGGTGATCATGTATGTCGCTTCATGGCTGCCTCATTTCTATTTCAAAACGGGCATTATTGACCCCGTGTTCAACTTTTTCATCTTCCTCGCCTTGGTGCAGGTATGGCTCATGAAATGGCAGTCACGCAAGTCGCTTCACGCTGTGCTGGCGGGTCTTTTTCTGGGCCTGGCCGTGCTGACGAAAGGCCCGGTGGCCGTGCTGGTAGCGGGTTTGGCCCTGCTTGTTTTTGCGATTAGAAGTCGCGGGTTGAAAGGCTACCGCATTCAGGATTTTCTGGTGCTGGGCGGCGTAGCGCTCCTAACCATGTTGCTCTGGTTTGGCCCGGAAGCCGCCCTGCATGGCTGGACATTCCTTCGGGAGTTTATAGCCTATCAGGCAGGCTTGTTTGGGCAAAACATTGCTGACCATGAAGAGCCCTGGTTTTATCATCCGGTTGTGCTCCTGATCGGCTGTTTTCCCGCTTCCGTTTTTCTGTTTCAATCACAGAGAGGTGAGCCGAAGGCATCTGCGGCGAGTGCGGATTTTCTGCGTTGGATGTGGATTCTCTTTTGGGTGGTGCTTGTCTTGTTTTCCATCGTCAAAACCAAGATTGTTCATTATTCATCGCTCTGCTATTATCCGATTACCTACCTCGCAGCCGTGCAAATTGTGCGTGTGATGGAAGGTCGGCGCAACCTGCGCCGGGGCGTACAAATTGGCCTGGGTATCATCGGTAGCATCCTCGCCATTGCCATTACAGCCCTTCCGCTGGTGGGCATTTTTAAAGCGAAAATCATCCCCTACATAGACGATCCATTTGCTGTGGGCAACCTCGCGGCACAAGTGCATTGGAGCTATGCCGAAGTGTTGTTTGGAGGTATTTATCTGCTCGCCATTATCGTACTCGTGAGCCGCCTGCGGAAGGATTTTTTGCGTAGCATGGTGGTGTTGTGCGTGGTGCAGGTTGTCATGATTCAGGTGGCCGTGCTTCACTTTGCTCCGAAGGTGGAAGCCTATTCACAGCGGGCTGCCATCGAATTTTTTCAAAGCCTGGCCGGCAAGGATGTGTACGTCCATCCGCTTGGCTACAAAAGCTACGCACACCTGTTCTACAGTAAAAAACAGCCGGGTGCCAATCCGAATTACTATCATCATGTGACCTCTGATGTAGGTGCCTCCAATATTCAGGAGCCGGATGAAGACTGGCTGCTCCGTGGGCCTATTGACAAGCCTGCTTATTTTATTTCGAAAATCAGTGATGCCGACCACTGGCGGGCCGTACCCACATTGCAGGTGATCGGCGAAAAAAACGGCTTCGTGTTTTACGTGCGCAAGCCTCAGTAAATGAGGCTCGGGTCAATTTCTTTCTGAAAAGCCCCCCCAAAGACTCAGGCAAGCGAGCAGAGGAACTGCATCGTGTTCACACCATCTGCATAGTCGTCCAGCGCGGGCGTCTGTGCTGAACCAAACGCAATCTGCCCATGCCCCACAATTGCTTGTATGTCGCTGCTGGACTGAAGCGACTGTGCGAGGGCATTCCGGTCATTGTAGTGGCGATAATGTAGCACGCTCACCGCTGAAAAAGGGAGCTCATTTTCCACCACCAGCAGCGAGCCATTATCGAGATAGGGCACCTTATTCAGTAGGAACAGTGCCAGATGATAGTCATAGTTGTTGCGGTATTTGTTGTGGTCGTTGAGGCCTTTCCAGGCTTCAAACACCTGCAGCAGCGGTTTGAAATCATAGCCCTCGGGCACGCAGATCTGTGTGACGTTGCGGCAACCGAGGCCAAAGTATTGAAACACGTCTTGGCCTAAGGCTCGTAGCTCATCTTCGCTTTCATTGCCGTCAAGAATGGCTACGGATGTACGGTTGCGCCGGATGATGCTCGGGTATTTTCCAAAATATTCTTCGAAGTAGCGTGCTGTATTGTTGGAGCCGGTAGCGATGTAGGCATCGCATCCTTTCAGCATTTCAGCTACCGCCACCTGTTCACCAAATGACGGTTCCCACTCCTGCAGCTTACGCAGCACATGCTTCATCAGAACGCTGTCTTTGGAAGAAAGTTTCATCATCACGCGGTGGCCGCTGAGGAATGCACAGAGAAAATCATGGAAGCCAACCAGCGGGATATTACCCGCCATGACGATGCCCACTGTACGCGCAGCAGCAGGAAGCGGATAACGGCTCAGCCAGACTTCGAGCTTATTTCGGTCGAGGTAGCATTGTGCTATTTGCTGTACGGCATGGTGAATTGCTTCTTTCGTAAACCAGCCATTTTCGCGGCCTGCAGCCTCGGTGACGGCCTGAAATTCTGCTCCGTTTTCTAAGAGATAGCTCTGAAGATTTGAAAGCAAATCCAGCCGGTCTGATGTGTTCATGCGTCCGATTTTCTTTTAGTTGAAACGCTACCTTTGAGCGGGTTCGGGGCAAATTTCGCGAATCGGCAGCCGGTATTTGAGGTGCAAATTCGCGACACTTCGAACTACAAAAACGACACTACAGACATGGCTATTAAGATTACCGACGAATGCATTAACTGCGGTGCCTGCGAGCCCGAATGCCCCAACAATGCCATCTACGAAGGCGGCGTGGAGTGGGCGATTGCAGATGGCACCAGCGTAAAGGGGACTTACGTCCTGATGGACGGCACCACGACCGATGTGGATGCGCGTCACGAACCCAAGGCGGTGGATGTGTATTATATCGTTCCTGACAAGTGCACCGAGTGCCAGGGCTTCCATGAAGAACCACAATGCGCGGCTGTTTGTCCCGTGGATTGCTGCGTGCCGGACGAGATGTATCGGGAGACAGTGGAAGAACTACTGGCGAAGAAGGACCGCATGCACGTATAGACGGCTGTTTCAGATTTTCAAAAAAGCGCGTCGATATGGACGCGCTTTTTTGCTTTTGTATCGCTGCGCAAATAGCCCCCGACATTGAAAAGCTTGCTGTTTTCGCTATTCAATGCCGCTCATTCCGGCACCGGAAAATAGAGCCGGAAGCAGGTGCCGGCGCCGGGCGTGCTGTCGGCGAGAATATCGCCTTGGTGGTTCGTCATGATTCGCCTACAAATGGCCAGCCCTGCGCCTTTGCCGGGTTGTCCGTCGTTGTCTTTTTGCAAGGTTCGGAAGATGCCAAAAATCTTTTCCGCATGTTGGCTATCGAAGCCGCGCCCATTATCGCAAATGCTGATGCAGTAATACCTATGCTCTGAAAAAGAACTACGCTTTTCGATTTCATGGCTCTCAGCCGTTCGATAGCGGATGCTGACTTCGGGTGCCACACCGGGACGCGAAAATTTCAATGCATTGTCGAGAAGGTGTCGGAAGAGCAAGACAAGCTGGTCGGGATAGCCTTGAATGCGGGGAAGCGCACCAATATCAATCCGAGCGGAGCTCTGTTCAATCGAATCTCTGAGTTGCTGTGCAGCCCCTTCAATGGCTTCATCCAAGGGGCATAAAACAAGCGGGGCCTCTGCATTGAGTGATGTCAGCATCATCAGGTCGCCTACCAAACCCTGCATCCTCGCGGAGGCCTGTTGAATACGGCCTGCCAGCTCTGCATTGCCCGTGCCTGTGGCGGCTTCACGGCTTTGCCATTTATCCAACATAATCCTGATTTTTCGGAGCGGTTCCTGCAGGTCATGACTGGTGGCGTAGGCAATATGTTCCAGCTCCTGTTTCGAGCGGCCCAGCTCATCCACTTTGTGCTGCAGCTCCTCCTGGAAGTAGAGTCTTCTCCCGAATTCGCGCAGCAGCATGAGAAAGAGGATCGCCGTCAGCACACCGAAAATGATGGACAGTGTCCGCATGGTTTGGGTGGTAAAGCGGAGGTAATCTTCACGCTCTGCCGTGCGTTGTTGAAGAATCTTGTCTTCAGTCGTACGCATGTTATGCAGCAGATGATGTACAGATTGTCGGCGTGTCTGCATCTCTACGAAATCCGGCGTTGCAGCCAGTTGTGCAATAGGCAGAGGAGGGCGTTGAAAAAGGCGGTAGCAGGCTTTGAAATAGGCGTCAGCTTCCCTCTGTAATGCATGAACCTGATGTTGATGGTCGGGATTATCGGTGCTTAGAGAAATAAGCGTTCCCAACTCTGCCTGATATTGGTCGGAGGCATTGC
>JAMIQN010000121.1:0-2165 GCA_035914595.1 Chitinophagaceae bacterium
GAAGCCAACTGGTACCCCTACACTAAAAAGAAATACACATTGTTTGGTGCGCTTACACAGGCATTGTTCAGTCATGGGCCAATGGCTCTGGTGAAGTTTGCTATCAGCGGCATGTCACTGGAAGGTTATAGCCAGAAAGCCAAGCGTGGCGAATAAAATGACAGGCTCAGGTCTTTATAGGATTCAGGGCCTGCAAGGGAATGGTAAAAGGATATGAATAGCAAAATGGCAGCTCCAGCGTACGCTCGTTATAAAGCTCTGCTTGCTTCAGAGCGACTTCCTTCTGCATTTGTGGATCTGGAAGGATTAGAAGCCAATGCGCGCTTGATGTTGGCATCTGCCGGCAATATGCCGATTCGGGTGGCATCCAAGTCCATTCGTAGCGTGGCAGTAATGAAGCATATTTTTTCCCTGAGCCCACGCTTTCATGGCTTGCTATGCTTTAGTGCAGAAGAGGCAGTGTTTCTGGCCGATCAAGGATTTGATGATCTGGTGGTTGCCTACCCCACTGTGCAACCGCAGGCGGTTCGTGCCGTGTGCGAGCGCGTGCAAAAGGGAGCTCGTATCAGCCTGATGGTCGATAGCCCCGCGCACATCGACAAGCTGGCCGCGATCGCCAGTGAGTTTGCGTTGCCGCTTCCGTTGGCAATTGATATCGATATGTCATCCGACTTTCCTGGCATTCATTTTGGTGTTTGGCGTTCGGCAATCCGCAGTACTGAAGCGGTGCTTGGACTGTGGCGTCTGATTCGCCAGTATCCGCAGCTCACACTTGATGGCGTAATGGGCTATGAAGCTCAAATTGCTGGGCTGGGTGATGCAGTGCCGGGTAAGGCTCCTAAAAATACGGTGATACGCTTGCTCAAGCGTCGTTCGGCAACAGAAGTCTTTTCACGGCGGGCAGAGTTGGTTGATGCGCTAAAAAATGAAGGTGCGTCGCTACGCTTTGTGAATGCCGGTGGTACGGGCAGTCTGGAAGTTAGCATTGCTGATAAGAGTATTACTGAACTCACGGCCGGCTCTGGTTTTTATTGCCCCACATTGTTTGATAACTACAAAGATCTGCGTTTGCAGGCAGCCGCATTCTTTGCACTTGAAGTATCGCGTATTCCTTCGCCGGGTCGTGTTACCTGTCTGGGGGGCGGTTATGTTGCCTCAGGAGCAGCAGGGACAGAGAAGTTGCCACGGCCATATCTGCCGTATGGCCTAACGCTGGATGCGAATGAAGGCACTGGCGAAGTTCAAACGCCTTTGCATGTTCCGTCAGACATAAAGCTGAGCGTGGGCGATCCAGTCATCTTCCGTCATGCCAAGGCCGGTGAACTATGCGAGCGCTTCAGCGAGTTGCTGCTGATTCGCGGTAACACCATTGAAGCCCGCGTTCCCACCTATCGCGGCCAGGGATGCTGTTTCGTATAAGATTCGCACTTGCAAATAAAAAGAAACGGAAGCAGCCCCTCTCCTTTTTTCCCACAGTAAAAGCCTGAGTCCCTGCTGTTAATACAGTGTGTTTCACAAATGAAACCGTTGTAAAAATGGAAGGCTCAGGTTTTTCATGCATGGGCTCATTATTTGTCTAATCCCTCCTGCCAGCCCCGTGGCATTAGTTTTATCACTTCGAAAATCGCCGCCGCTCTTCCAGAGGATGGCCCTCTCGGGAGTGGGGTGAGTGTGCTGCTGCGCCTATGATTTTGAGAGCGGGAATACGCGTTAATTACCTAGCGTTAGTGTTGAGTCAGTTAGAGGAAAAGCAGTTATGGGTAGCTACGGGAGTTTCCCCTACGAGTCTGAAGGAGATACGAAGTCGACTTCCGTGTTCTGTCAGTGGAGGAGGTAGCTAAAGTGGCGGTGTGATGACACCTGATTGTGCAAAATATCGAGCAAAGTGCTACCGCGGAGTGCAACTTTGGCGATTTTTTTGCAGCCCACCCTGTACTAGTGATGATCATGGGTTGATATAAATATGGCCAGGAGGGGGTTTTGGCAGGGTATTTGCAGCATGTCATGTACCAATGATTAATAAGTGAATACGGAGTCCATCATGCCTTTTTCAGGTGCTTCCGGCAGGTCTGTCATGGGGCGCGTGCTTCTCGTTGGTGCCGGCCCTGGCGATATTGAACTGCTGACGCTGAAGGCGGTACGTGCACTGGGTCGTGCCGATGTGG
>JAMIQN010000122.1:0-2597 GCA_035914595.1 Chitinophagaceae bacterium
ATCAAAGGCCTGCTTTAAGCGAAACCATTTGTTCAGAAAAGGAAGTTTTTCGTCAGGCAGAAAGCGCTGATATGGCCTACTCGTGGCCTGTTCCGGTTGTGCAAAAAAAATCTGCAACGCACGACAGCAATTGCAGATGCCGTTAATAATTTGGCGAGAAAGGGTAGCGGCCCGGCATTTGCCGAAGGATGGTTAACACTCCTTTTCATGCGCTGCATGAGGGAAGGGCCGAACGCAAAAACGGAACGATTATGACGCTCAGCGAAACCTGGTTTGTAGAAGGCACGGTGGACTTTGAATTGCAGAAATATCGGCTGCTGGCCTACCTCCGTGACGTAGATGCTTTGTTTGGCAAGCATGAACTGTATCCGCAACTCAGCGATGTCATTTTTCACCACGACAACCTGCTTGCCTTTCGTGCCAACAAGCAGTTTCTGCAGGATGCTTTTCCCCGCCGGATGAGCGAGGTGGATTTGCGCCGTGCCGAATTAATTTATGAAAGAATGCTGGCAGACGACAGCCTCATGCGCGAGCTGGAAGAAATCGCCGATTATGCTTTATGGCGCATTCGTCAGACGATTGGTGCCGGCACTGATATCTACGACGAGGTTGCGCAGAAGATGCAGGTATTTCCCATCGGGCTTATGCCGGTTTACAAAGATGCAGGATACCTGCTGCTGCGTTGGGGCAGTCATCACGAAACCCGCGCCTACAGCTATTCTGTAACGATTTTTGAAAGGGGTGATGCACAATTCAAAGGCCTTCGCATGAGCTATATCAACACCTGGAAAGATAGTATCGTGTACACGCCGCAGCACATCAAGGCTGAGCTGATTCGCCACAATACGGTACTGCAAAATCCGGCCGTATTTGCGGTGGAGACAGAACTGGAAATGCCTTTGCAGCCTACCATTCTACCGATTGCCAAGCGCGTGTTTATCCGCTACCTGGCAGCGCAGGCTTAAGCTCAAACCACCGCAGCCGTACTTGAGGGCATTTCTTCTTCAGCCAGTTCAATCTGTTTGCGGCTGGGAAGGAGAATCAGGCGCAGTGTCGTGTCGTTGGTGAAGTAGGCGATGGCCCAGTTGATAAAAATCATCAGCTTGTTTTTCACACTTAGGATGAGCATCAGGTGCAGGAACATCCACACCAGCCAGGCGAAAACACCCTGGAAACTGAAGCGGGGCAAATCCACCACAGCCTTGCGTTTACCTACCGTCGCCATGGTGCCGGGGTTTTTATAGCGGAAGGGACGTGGTGTCTTTTTACTGCACAGATTTCGCGCAAGATTCTTTGCCTGATGAATGGCCACATTGGCAAGTTGCGGGTGCCCTTTGGGCCAGTCGGGCGTTTCCATATAGCTGACGTCGCCGATGGCGAAAACGTTTTCCATCCCTGCGACACGATGGAACTCATCCACACGAATTCGTTTGCCGCGAACCAACAGGTCGGGCCGGATACCTTCAGGCACGCTGCCATGCACGCCGGCGGCCCAAATCAGCGTGCGACAGGGAATGCTGCGCCCATCTGCAAGGCGTATTTCGCGGCCGTCATAATCCTGAACCAGTGCCTTCAAAAGAATGTGGACGTTCATGGCTTCGAGGTACTGCTTCGATTTGGCCTGTGAAGCCTGGCTCATATTGCCCAGTGTGCTGGCAGCTCCTTCGATGAGATAAATGTTGAGGCGGGAGAAATCCATGTCGGGATAGTCGCGCGGAAGAATATTTTTCTTCATTTCTGCGAGGGCGCCTGCCAGTTCAATGCCTGTTGGGCCGGCCCCTACTACGGCTATGTTCAGCAGGCCTTCCAGCTCGTCCGGAGCGGCATGAAGGGCGTCTTCGAAATTGAGCAGGAGGCGATTTCTAAGAGCAATAGCCTCGGGTGTAGTCTTCATCGGAAAGGCATGGCGCTCTACATTCTTGTTGCCAAAAAAGTTGGAAACACACCCCGTAGCGATGACAAGGGCATCAAAGGAAAAGCTGCCTGATTCTTCCGTATGCACCTGTTGCGCCTGAAAGTCCACACCGGTAACCTTAGCTACTCGCACATGAACGTTGCGGTGATGCTGAAAGATTTTTCGGAGAGGGAATGAGATGGCGGAAGGCTCCAGCCGCGCGGTGGCTACCTGATAAAAGAGCGGTTGAAACTGGTGGAAATTGAACTGATCAATAAGCGTGATTTCAGCTTTGCTTTTTTTCAACCGGCGTGCAAGTTGTAAGCCTGCAAAGCCCGCACCGATGATGACGATTTTCTTAGCTGCCATGCCCTAAGCATTTTGAGATACCGGTTACAAAAGCATACCTACCGTGCCGAAATATGACCCTTTTTCAGAGTCTTAGCCAGGCTGGCAGCTTTGCGACAATTCATCTCAATTATTCATGCAAAATTCCACCCGACCCGTGCGGAGCTTTTTCAGAATTGGGTAATCACCCATTCCCGCCTTTGCAAATAGGATAACTATATGGTGTTAACGTCGTGTTTACAAAGCGCTTTCATCCATTTATATTTACCGGCCTATGAAAACACTTTACCTAAGCGTGGCAGCGATGGCATTGTCCATTGCCGGCTTTGCGCAAACCCCTACTTGGAGTGCGGAT
>JAMIQN010000123.1:0-6249 GCA_035914595.1 Chitinophagaceae bacterium
CCAGTCGGTGCCCGGTGCCGCGCGATGGCGAAGTGCCTGATAGGCTTCTATGAGTGCCCGTTTCTCGCCACCACCTTCTTCTTCCTCCTCATGCCCATCGCCGGGCCTGACCTTATCCGAAAAAATCTCCAATCCCAACTTCCTGCCAAGTGCACGTGGGCTAAGCAGATATCCGGCCCCGATCACTACAGCGAGGATAGAAGCAATGAGTGTATAACGACGCAGATTCATGATAAATCGTTTATGAAAGCAAAACGAAGTTGCGCCCAAACTGCTGAATCTGCGTGAAAGCACATCGTGCCGTTGCCCTCAGAAAAACAGAGGCTTGACCGCTGATTACCCCAATAAAAAATGGCAGCACTGCCCTTAGTTGCGACGAAGTGCCGGCATCCCACCCGGCATCATTCCCGGCAGGCCCATGCCTCGCATCTTACCCATCATGCCCATCATCTGGCGCATTTGCTCAAACTGCTTCATGAATGCATTCACCTCCTGAATTGTTTTGCCAGAGCCTGCCGCAATACGCTTGCGCCGGCTGCCGTCAATCGCATCAGGATTGCTTCGCTCGTAGGGTGTCATAGAGTTGATCATGGCTTCTACACCTTTGAATGCATCGTCTGAAATGTCAATATCCTTGATGGCTTTGCCAATGCCCGGCATCATGCCCAGCAGGTCTTTCAGGTTGCCCATCTTTTTGATCTGCTGAAGCTGGTCTTTGAAGTCGGCGAAGTCAAACTTGTTCTGGCGGATCTTCTTTTCCAGCTTTCGGGCTTCGGCTTCATCATACTGGCTTTGGGCACGCTCCACCAGCGAGGTGATGTCGCCCATGCCCAGGATGCGTTGTGCCATCCGCTCCGGATAAAACACGTCCAGCGTATCCAGCTTTTCGCCCATACTCACAAACTTGATGGGCTTATCTACCGTGTATTTGATGGAAAGAGCAGCACCTCCGCGTGTGTCGCCATCCAGCTTCGTCAGCACCACACCGCTGAAGTCCAAGCGCTCATTGAAGGCCTTCGCCGTGTTGACGGCATCCTGGCCCGTCATCGAGTCCACGACAAACAGAATTTCTTTCGGCGAGATGGCATCTCGAATATTGGCCACCTCCTGCATCATCACTTCGTCAATGGCCAGGCGCCCGGCCGTGTCTATGATAACCACGCGGTTGCCCTGGTCCTTAGCCTGCGCCACCGCTGCCTGTGCAATGGCCACGGCATCCTTCGACTCGCGGTTGCTATACACCGGCACCTTAATCTGCTCGCCCAGCACATGAAGCTGATCAATGGCGGCAGGGCGATAGATGTCGGCGGCTACCAGCAATGGGTTGAGGCCTTTTTTGCTTTTCAGAAAATGGGCCAGCTTGCCGGAGAAGGTCGTCTTACCGGAGCCTTGCAGGCCGGCAATCAGGATGACCGTCGGCTTGCCGGAAAGATCCAGCTCGCTTTGGGTGCCTCCCATCAAAGCAGCCAGCTCATCCTTCACAATCTTCACCATCAACTGGCCGGGAGAGATGGCATTGATCACCTTCTCGCCGGTTGCTTTCTCCTTCACCCTGTCGGTAAACTCCTTTGCGATTTTGAAGTTCACATCGGCATCCACCAGGGCGCGGCGGATCTCCTTAATGGTGCTGGCAACGTTGATTTCAGAAATGCGGCCTTCGCCCTTGAGTTGTTTGAAGGCGGTCTCGAGCCGCTCACTGAGATTATCGAACATGTCTTTAAAAAATCCTTTTTGGAAATACTGCTAAAAATCCGCCACAGGCAGGCCTGGAACGGGCGGCGCGAAATTACTCAATCCAGTGCAGCGGGCAGGAAAGAAAGCCTGCACCGGTCCCGCATTTGGGAAGCATTTGAGAAATGGCCCGGCTTGTGGTTGGCAGGGCAGGCTAAAGGCAGCACCTACATTTGCGGGCCACGGATTTCTCCAGCTATGAACAAGCCATTGTACCGGTTTTTTGCAGATGATCATCGCCGCATAGAAGCACTTCTTGATAAGGCCACCGAAGACATGAACCACATCCAGATGGACTATTACCATCAGTTCCGCACCGGCCTGCTTACCCACATCAAGATGGAAGAAAAAATCCTGTTTCCGGCAGCGCAAATGGCTAATGGTAATGTGCCCGTGCCGATGGCAGCCCAGCTTCGGCTGGAGCATGGCGCCATCACCTCACTGATGGCTCCGCCGCCCAATCCCGAGCTCGTCAAAGTGTTGCGCTACCTGCTGGAACAACACGATCTGATGGAAGAAAAGCCGGATGGGATGTATGAGATCTGCGAGGCGCTGACCCATGAGCAGACGCAGGAATTGCTAACCCAGTTGGCGCAGGTCACCGAGGTGCCGGTATTAAAACATAATCCCGCCGGCTATGCACTCGATGCCGCCAAGCGCGCCCTTGCCCGTGCCGGGTATGATTATGACGCCATCGTAAAAGGCTGAATGATTGGCGAGGGTAGCCTCTTCGCCACATCCTGCAAGGCTGGCCATTGTGGGGTCGAAGGATGGCCGGTATACAACAAGTCCATAACCAATCTGACCCGGAAGGGGGCAAAGGTTTGTAGCAGACAAACCAGCCTCCACCGGTATTGGACTCCGGAGGAGTCCAACTTGTTTCCACAATAATTTTTTCCCGAAGGGCGCAATTTCAGGTAATAAACCCTGCATTGAAATCACAGTCTGAAAGGAGCTTCATTCGCTTATGTCTTTACATCGCATCTCCGCCCTTTGTCTGCTGGCCCTTGCGTTCTGCGCTTCCTGCAAAAAAGATGACGACAGCACCGGTACCAATCCGCCGCCGCCTCCTCCCGTTAGCGACACTTTCACCTTGCAGGTGCAACAAGGCTATGGCAGCGGGCGCTACAAGGCCGGCGACACCGTGCATGTATTTGCCCAAAACCTCAGCACCACGCAGCTTTTTGACCAATGGACCGGCGATGCCTCATTACTGAATGCCCCGCACGAATGGCATACCTGGTTCATCATGCCGAAACGCAACGTGAGCCTGACTGCCACCCTGAAAACCATCCCTGCCCTGAACCTGCACTATGAGATGATCCGCGGGCGCGACAACCCGAAGCCGGTATTTTATTTCTTTCCGCCTTCTCCTAAAGGCATCGTCTATCTGCTGCATGGAACAGGAGGCATGGCAGCCATCGTGGCGGGCGATTATGAATGGCAACTCCTCAGCAGGCTGCTGGTGAATGCCGGATATGCCGTCGTCATTACCGAAGCGGAAGAATCTACCCTGCACAGCGACCTGAACGGGGACGGAAAAATCCGCTGGGCATTGCTGCCTGCGGATACACTAACGAACGTGGACTATGCCAACATCCGCATCATTACCGACACATTTTTCCAACGCAATGATGCGCCTCGGGGCACTCCTCAGTTTGCCATCGGCATGAGCAATGGAGGCTTCTTTGCCAGCGCCCTTGCCTACATGTATCACTTCAAAGCCTGCGTCAGCTATTGCGCACAGGGGCCGAGCACGATACAGCAGGTGACGACAGTGCCCACGCAGTTTTGCATGGCCCGCAACGACGATAATGATCAGGTAGGGCCGCAGGGCAATCTGGATGCCTATTCATTTTCCAACAACCTGCAGACGCGAGGCATCTGTAGCCGTTATCTGGTGAAGGAGCGCAGCCCGCTTTATCCGCAGCGCTTTGCGAGGGATGGCTCCATCAGTGATGCACTGTCACAGCAGATTTTTGACGAAATCAAAGCCAACGGTCTGCTGGATGCTAAGAACTATTTCTTAGGAACAAAAGATGCGTTTGTAAACGCCTATCAGAGCAATTCATCGGCGTTTCCCGTCATCAATGGGCTCAGCCTTGCGCAGCAAACCTTTGTGAGCAGCCAGGTAAATCTGGCCGTGTCCGGGCACCGGATGTACAGCGATTACAACTACGCTACGCTGGAATTTCTGGAAGGGATTTGCCCGTAGGAGGGGAAGAGACTATTATGAAAGTGTGACCGCTTTCTACCCACAATTCTCCATCTCAAAAATGAAGTAGCCTTCCGATTTCACGGCGGCCTCCTGCTCCGGTTTTACGGATTCAATATGGCAGAATTTGCATTCGGTCGCTGTGAGTGGCTGCCCTTCCTGGCCTTTGGTTTTCAAGTAATGCCGGCCATATCCGTAGATGGTTTCCGCGTCTTTAATTTCCTGCGGTGCAATGATGTCGAAGTGCATCACGCTACCGTCTTTCTTCGTTACGTAGGTGTCCCAAACTGCTACTTTCATGAGAATTGATTTGAGTATTTCGAATGCCGGAATGATAGTCCTGAACCATTGAGGCTTCCGGCTTTTCAAAGGTAGAAACGGTAAGAGGCCGGTTGGAAATTCCCACTACGCCGCAAAGGCCCGAATCGAAAGGGCCGCAGTATCAGATTCGGGAAATTTTCTGCGAAGGGCTTACTAAAAAGGCTTTAGAATCATCAATGCGATGATGATGAGGAAGAGCACATTCTCAATCCGCTCAAAAAGGAAGAGCCGTTTGGCGAGCGCATAATACTCCGGTGGAATGGTTTCGCCCTGATGTTCGCGAAGCAGCTTTTTGATAGGCTTGGAGCGCGGCGATAACACCAAAGGCCCGAAGCCCAATGCTACCAAAAACAGGCTGAGACTGGTCAGATACCAACCCAGATGCAGGAGGTAAGGGCGCAGGAAGCCCATCGTCAGGCCGGTGAGCAGGAGCAGGGTTCCACCCACCATCACGAAGATGTGGAGCCGGTTTCGGATAAGGTAAGCATGGCGTAGCTCGGTCATGTTGGTGGCGCGGGTGACGATGTAAATCATCACGAAGCCGGGCCCTAATCCGAGGATGGCAGACAGGACGTGGACGACCAGCAGGATCTTATACAGCCACACCATTTACACTTGCTTGAATTGCCTGAAAATTCGCCTTTGCAGGGCGCCGCAAAAGTATTGTGTGGTCTGCTGTCGGGTTTCAAATTCAGGCAATAGCACTCAGCTTTTGCCGGTCTCTTTTTCCAAAAGATTCTTGCGCAAGCCGCCCCTGCCTTCCCGCACCAACAGGACACTGAGATTGATTTCATAGCCCAGCAACAAAATCTGAATATTCAAAAAGAGCCAGACCATGAAGGCCATTAGGGTGCCAATGGAGCCGTACACCTTGTTGTAGTGAATGACGTTTTTCACCAGAAAAAAGAAGACGGCACTCAGCAGCACACAAGCAATGGTGGCAAACACGGCACCGGCTGAGAAGAAGCGAAACCGTTGCTGCAGGGAAGGCCCGTAGGTGTAGATGAGGCAGATCACCAGAAAGACCACGACCACGATGATGCAAAGCGTTAGCACCCGGATGAGGCCGGAATGGTGCGTGTATTCTTCGATGATTTCATTGACGTAGGTGGTCTGGATAATCAACGCGGCAATGGTGATGACAGCCACGGCCAGCATGGCAAACGTGAGTTGTATGGCCGTCCAGCGGCGACGAGCCCCACTGCGGCGCACATACACCGGCATGGCCCGGTCGAAGGAGCGCATCAGGCCCATCATGCCATTGGAAGAAAAGAATAAGGTGCTGAGCACACCAAACGAAAGAATGTCGCGGCGCTCATTGTGCATGAAGTCGGTGACGATGCCGCTCAGACTGCGAAACGAAGCCTCATTGGGCGAAAGAAGTGCCACGATATTGAGCACGGTGGGCTCCACACCCTGCAAGGGTAGATAAGGCACCAGCGAGCAGAAGAACAGGAGCGATGGCGGGATAGCCATCACGAAATTGAAGGTGACGGCAGCGCCCCGGATGTTGAGCCGGTTGCGCCGCAATTCGCGCAGCAACACCTTGCCCAGGGCATACACCGAAATGCCTGCAAAGCCGGGCAGCACAATGTGGTCGAGAGCCCGAAAAAGACGCAACCAGTATCTGGGGCGGACGCGTAGTTGCATGTTCAATTTGCGAGGCTTAACTCCGACGAAAAAGCCGTCTTCGCTTAAAGATTTTGCAAGATGAAGTCGGTCATACGACGATACAGATGCAGGCGGGTGTTGCCACCGGAGATGCCGTGAGTACGGTTGGGATAATACTCGGCATCAAACTGCTTGCCTTCGCGAATGAGGTTGTTCACGAGCATGACGCTGTTTTGAAAATGCACGTTGTCGTCGCCGGTGCCATGAATCAGCAGGAATTTCCCTTTGAGCCAGGAGGCCATTTTTTCGGGGGCATTTTGGTCGTAGCCTTCCGGGTTTTCGTTTGGCTTCCGCATGTATCGTTCGGTGTA
>JAMIQN010000124.1:0-6256 GCA_035914595.1 Chitinophagaceae bacterium
CCCGTAGAATAGCCTCCCATTTTCAATAATCCTTTTTCCCGTCAAAAACTAGCCTTCCTAAGATTCCACCTGATGCAAGCCGTACTCTTTCCGCTCCCTGAGCCTGTCGAAGGGAGCTTGTCGAAGGGAGCTTGTTGAGGGGAGCTTGTTGAGGGGAGCTTGTTGAGGGGAGCTTGTTGAGGGAAGCTTGTCGAAGGGAGCTTGTTGAGGGGAGCCCCGTGAGAGATTATCACTGAATGTTCCCTTCGACAAGCTCAGGGAACGAAGGGGTGACAAGCCCAGGGAACGGAGGGGTGGCAAGCTCAGGGAACGAAGGGGTGACAAGCTCAGGGAACGAAGGGGTGACAAGCCCAGGGAACGGAGGGGTGGCAAGCTCAGGGAACGGAGGGGTGACAAGCTCAGGGAACGGAGGGGTGGCAAGCCCAGGGAACGGAGGGGTGGCAAGCCCAGGGAACGACGGGGAGCCTGCCAAAGGGAGCTTGCCGAAGGAGCCCCTCTCATTTCTAACAATCCTTTCCCATGAACCATTCGACTTTTGAAAATTCCCCGTGATACGCCTCGCCCCTCTCTACCTTTTGCTGTTGCTACCGGTTACACTGCAGGCCCAGCAGCATTCCGTGCGTGCCTACGATTTAGTATCGGGGCAGGGCGTGGGGCCGGTACTGATTAAGAATCTGCATTCGGGTGCCCTTTGGCTGACAGACTCGGCAGGTGCCGGCGCTTTTACGGCCTACCCCGGCGACCGGGTTCAATTTACCTGCCCCGGTTATCGCCCTACGGACATCAGTATCAGAGGATATTCCGAGCCGGTGACCGTTCAGTTTCTGCGTGCACCTATTGCGCTGAAAGAGGTAGAAGTCCTTTCGCCGTACAAGAAATTTCAACAGGATTCCATTTTCAATCATCAACTGCTGCGTAAGGAAATTCAGTATGCCGGAGGGCTGGCCCGGCTGGATAATATCAGTGGTGGCACCGGCTTTGGCATTGGCTTCAATGGCATCTTTTCAGAGTTGGCCCTGCGACTTACCGGCAAGAAGAAAGCCGCAAAGGAGGCCGTAAAAAGCCTCATGTACCTCGAAAATTTGCAACTCAATTCCATTCGTTATACGCCCGGTCTGGTCAAGTCGCAGACAGGCCTGGATGATAGTGCAGCCTGGGCTTTCATTCGCCGCCATCCCATCTCCAACGATTTTCTGCGCGATGCTTCAGAGCTGGAATTGAAGCAATACATCCGCGACCTCTTTCGGGCGGATTTGAAGGAAGAAGAGAAGAAAGGAAATGAAGGCCGCTCTGTTTCACGCAGCAGCCATTGACACGATGCAACGCCCTACACAGGCGGAGTATTCGGTGTTCAGAAAATTCCCGGAGCCTGTTGTACGATGAACCCTGCCTGCGTAGCCGGCCCGAGTATCTTTGCCGGCCCATGATCAGTCGCAGAAACATCCGCGTGAAGGTGATGCAGTCCTTGTATTCGCTTTCCTTACTTGACCCGGCGGATAGAAAGAAGAGTGTGGAGCAGGCCGGTGTGGCAATGCTCAATGAAAAGCTGGATCGCTCGCTCGATTTATTTACCTCCGTTATTCTTTGGACCACACGTGTGGCACAATATGCGGAAACCGACGCCCACCAGCGCGCCAACAAATACCTGCCCAGCCGGGAAGATTTGCATGTAAATACCAAGATTGCGGGCAACCTTGCCGTGTGGCAAGTGCTCTCTAACGAGACCTTTTCTGAAAAGGTGAAAACTGCGCGGCTGGATCGTTTCATCAATGAAGACTGGGTGAAAAAGCTCTATCAGGAATTGCTGCGCAGCCCTGAATATGCCGCTTACATCGCTACGGATACAAGGGTTCCTGCCGAAGAAGCACGGATTTTTCGCTTTCTCTGGGAAGGCCTCATGCTGTCCAACGAAGCCTTCATCGAACACCTCTCCGATGAATTGCCGGGTTGGGAAGACGATTTTCCGATGCTGCAGATGCTGATGGAGAATTTTTTCAAGAACAACAAGCGCTACAATTTTCTTCATCTCATCTCCGGCGAAAAGCAGGAGTATGCCCGCACCTTGCTGCTGACTACTCTGGAGCGGGAAGATTACTGCATGGAATTGATTCGGCCCAAGCTGGTCAACTGGGAAGCGGAGCGTGTTGCTGCTATTGACCTCGTGTTGCTGCGGATGGGCGTTTGCGAGTTGCTCTATTTCCCCACCATTCCCACCAAGGTGACCATCAACGAATACATAGACCTCGCGAAGACCTACAGCACGCCTCAGAGCGGGCAATTTGTCAATGGGGTGCTGGATAATCTTCTCAAAGAGTTAAGTAATGAGGGGAAGATTCGGAAAGATGCGCGCGGCATGAAGTCGTAGTTTTGCGCCCCATGTACCGCAGCCTCTTTGTTGTCATTGCAATGCTGGCCCTGGCTTCCTGCAGCGATGATTCGCAGAAGATTCCCCCCGGGCAAACATCGGCGGCCATTATCCACAACCCGCATACTGCCAACGGGCTGGACACACGCGAGGTGGCTTCGCTGCCGGTACTCACCTTCCCCGATACCGCACACAGTTTTGGCACTATTAAAGAAGGAGAAAAAGTGGAGCATGATTTTGTATTTAAGAACACGGGGCGCAGCCCACTCATCATTGCCGGCGCAGATGCAACCTGTGGCTGTACGGTGCCCACATTCACGCATGAGCCGGTACCTCCCGGTGGCACCGGCATTCTTAAAGTGCTCTTCTCTTCTGAAGGCAAGCATGGCCATGTGGTCAAGGCTGTTACGGTAAAATCGAATGCCTATCCGGCCACCAAAGTGGTTACGATTTCAGCAGACATTCAGTAGAAATTTTTCATCACCGGCGTCGCGACTTTAATCAAAATCCGGCGCCACGTCCATCAACCAACGTTCAAATCCCCCACTCAGACTATGCTTCTGTTACAAGCTCAAGGCGGCAACCCCATGTTCTCGATGCTGCTCATGGTCGGCATGATTGCCGTGATGTACTTCTTCATGATTCGCCCGCAGGCCAAGCGTGCCCGTGAGCAGAAAAAGTTCAGCGCCAGCATTGGTGCCGGCGAGCAGGTGGTAACCACCTCCGGCATTCATGGCAAGATCACGCGCGTCAATGATGAAGGCACGTTGCAACTGGAAATTTCTCGTGGTGTGTTCATCATTGTTGAACGCTCTGCCGTCAGCATGGAAATGACCAATGCTGCACGCAAGCGCACTGCCACCACTACGACCGAGGTAGCTGCTACGGCCTGATTTCTTCCCTTTCGCCCATGCTGAAAATCGGCATCACCGGCGGCATAGGAAGCGGCAAGACCACTGTCTGTACGCTTTTCGAGGTGCTCGGTATTCCGGTGTATTACGCCGATGAGGAGGCGCGCGCCCTGATGAACCAACAGCCGGAAATCATCTCCGGTATCAAGGCGCTTTTTGGCAATCACATCTACCGCGATGGCCGGTTGGACCGTGCCGCTTTGAGTGCGGCTGTCTTTGGCGATAATGAAAAGGTGCAGGCGCTGAATGCCCTGGTGCATCCGGCCGTGTTTGCACATGCCGATGCCTGGATGGCTGCGCAGCAAAGTCCTTATGCGCTGAAAGAAGCCGCTTTGTTTTTCGAATCCGGCGGGCACCTTCACATGGATAAGATGATTGGCGTGTCGGCGCCGGAAGAGCTTCGCATCGCACGAGCCATGCAGCGCAGCAAACTCAGCCGCGCCGAAGTGGAAGCACGTATGGCCGCCCAGATGGAGGAAGCAGCGAAAATGAAGCGCTGCGATTTTGTAATCATCAACGATGATACACAGGCCTTGATCCCGCAGGTACTGCAGATAGACCGCGAACTGCGCGCCATAGCCGGCTGATACCTGATTCAGGCCCGGTTGCCACACACGCTGTCTGCTACATCGCGGTGATACACGTATGTGGCCGAGCGAAGCTTTTTGATACGCCGGTTTTTTGCAAGGAAGCGATCCAGAAATAGACTGTCGGCTGCATAGCAATCTTCAAATTGATCACCATCCTGCAGGCAGGCACGCCGGATGAAAAAGGTTCCGCCAACCGCACACTCGCTGATAGGCACAAGCCGCCCCGGCACATGCCGATCCGGCACGAAAGGATTCCCCACCACTGCCGCATCGCTGAACAGCAGGTCAATTTTGGGATCGTCTTTCAGGATGCTTTGGCGAATGGCCAGATGTTCCGGCTGGTATTCATCGTCTGAATCGAGGAAAGAAATGTAGCGCCCTCGCGCAGCAGCAATGCCCAAATTGCGTGTGACTTCACTGCCATGATGGGCATGTCTTTCATAACGAATCCGGTGGCTCAGATAAGGACGAATTACTGCAGCCGTATTGTCTGAGGAAGCATCGTCAATGATGATGCATTCCCAGTCCTGACAGCTTTGCCGCAGCAGCGACTCAAGTGCGCGTACGATGGTACCCGAACGATTGTAGGTCCGGATGATGATGGAGAAAAAGGGAGCCTCTTTGCGCAGAACCGTATTCATTTCCTCTTTCGGATGATAAGGCAGCAAACACGCTTCCTCACCACAAATTCAAGATGCAATACTATTGACCGCGCGTGGAACGCTTCATCAGATCAGCTTACACCATGATTTCAGTAAAATTTTCGGAGCCTTCTGCCACAAAAAAATGCAGGCATCGCTGTGTGTGTACGATGCCTGCAAACCACCAAAATAAGGCTGACCGCAAAAGGATTATAGGGGCTGACCTTGGCACAAAGAAATGAAGGCAGCCCATCCCATTTAGTACCGGAAAAGTGGTATTTCTTGGCTAAAAAAGGCCGGCCTTCCGCAGGGCATCCTGACGCGTATTTACCTGCAGCTTCACATAGATATTGTGAATGTGTGTCCGAATTGTTTCCACGCTGACGAAGAGCTTGGCAGCAATTTCCTTGTACCGGAATCCTTTCGCCAAAAGGTCCAGAATCTCCTGTTCCCGTCGAGAAAGTTGTTCCAGATCCTGACTTGGTGCGGGCACCTCGGCAAAAGCTGAAACCACTTTCCGTGCAATGCTTCCGCTCATCGGTGAGCCACCTGCATACACATCCAAGATGGCAGCTTCCACCTGCTCGAAGGGTTGTCCTTTCAGGATATACCCGGTGGCACCGGCACGAATGGCTTTGAAAATAAAATCCGTGTCTTCGTAGGCACTCAGCACCATACACTGCATTTCCGGATGGCGAGCCTTCAGCCGTGCAATCACTTCTATCCCCGACATGCCGGGCAGATTGATATCGCAAAGCAAGACATCTACTGTATCCTCTTCCAGCGCCCGAATGGCAGCTTCGCCATCCTTGAAAGCCTGCTTCAGTTCGACGCGTTCATGCCCACTCAGCAATTCCTCCAGGGAATGGCGAATGCTGGGCTCGTCCTCCAGTATGGCTAAAGAAATGCGTCGGCTCATGTCGCAAGTATAGTTCAGCCATCGGGCTGTCGGCGTAGTAAAATGGTTGTAGGTCTTCATCTCTGAGTACACGGAACTGCGAACCGAATCACAGAGCCTCCGCCCTGATTTGCATCAATTTCCAGACGCCCACCCACATCGTTCATGCGTGCAGCCATATTGCCCATGCCATTGCCTCCTAAGAGACTGCCATTGGAAGAACCTGACGTCTGCATACCCTTGCCATCATCCGCTACCGTAAACTCGATATCTTTTTCAAGAAGACGAATGCCAACTTTGATCTGTTTGGCGGCTGCATGTTTCATCGCATTGTTTACAGCTTCCTTCGTCACCATCAGCAAGGCCTGGCGTGCGCGGTGGCCAATTGGCAGGGCCGGCAGGTTTCCCGGAAAATCGCAAACCACTTCGGGGCTTCCCATGAAATCATAATGCTCCTGTAAGTACTCGCGGATGTGGGCAGCCAGCGTGTCGAGCGTATCATTCTGCGGGTTGAGTGTCCACACGATTTCGCTGATTCGCTGTGTCAGTTCCCGGCTGGTGTCTGCTATTTCCTGCAGGGATGAAGGCTGTGAACCGCTGCCCTTTCGACGGGCGACTTCACTGAGAAGGGCAATCTTGGTAAGGCCTGTGCCGAGGTCATCGTGCATGTCGCGTGAAATCCGCAATCGCTCTTCATCCACGGCGCGATGCCGTTCTAAAGCGCGCATTTCGCGCAGCAGGCGCCGACGGACTACCAGCCGAACACTGAAGATTCCAATGCTGATAAGAATGACGAGGCCTGCAATTCTTGCCCACAACTGTTGCCACCAAGGAGGCCGGATGCGCACTGC